>SLPC01000220.1 GCA_007132185.1 Anaerolineae bacterium
GCGATACCGCGTCATGTCGTCCTTTGTCACACTATTTTCGCGCCACAAATGTACGGTTCTGCTTCGCATTGTCATCTCCTCCAGAGGATCTATGCCTTGCCATGCAACCAGGCGTGACGCAACAGCATGGTGCTGTACTGAAGCGCGGCATGGGACTGGTGGGCAAAGAACCCGGAATCATCCACATCGAACTCGAGCGCACTCTCGTGCTCTTCTACCCTGCGGCCATGCAGATGCACGGCCAGCGCGACACGATAGCTCCCAGACGGCAGGGGCGTGTCTTCCAAAGTACATCGAAAGTGCCCCCGCTCGCCGAGAGGCCCGAGAGGACCTGCCAACATGGCTGTATTCAGATGAGATACGGGGATGCCAAGTTGGTTGAAAATGGTAAGGCTGATCTCGGCATACTGTGGGTTGTTCCGCGTTCGATACTCGAATTCCATCGTAATCGGCTGGCCAGCGATCACGAGATCGGTCGGCTCCTGATCTTGATCCAGTAGACTACTGCCGGTCAGGACGATATCCCGATCCGGATAGCGTGCAAAGCGATCCTCTATGGCATAAGCTCGGTTCCCGTCCTGGAGAGTCTTGAGATACCGATTGATCACCTCCCGAGTGTCGCCGAAATCCACGATTCTGCCCTCGCGAAGCGCAATACTTTGCGGGCACATCTGCGATATCACGCCCATATTGTGGCTCACAAACAGCACGGTACGCCCGTGCCCTGCGACATCGCCCATCTTGCCCATGCACTTTTTTTGAAAGGCGGCATCGCCGACGGCCAGCACCTCATCTACCAGCAGGATCTCGGGCTCCAGATGGGCAGCTACGGCAAACGCCAGGCGCACGTACATGCCGCTCGAGTAGCGTTTGACGGGCGTGTCCAGGAATCGTTCGATCTCGGAAAAGGCGACAATCTCGTCGAATTTGCGGTCGATCTCGACGCGCTTCATGCCCAGAATGGCGCCATTGAGGTAAATATTCTCGCGGCCGGTGAGCTCGGGGTGAAAGCCAGTCCCCACCTCTAGCAGCGATCCGACCCGGCCATGAATCTCGGCAAAGCCCGTGGTAGGCTCGGTGATGCGCGATAGAATCTTGAGCAGGGTGGACTTGCCCGCCCCATTGCGCCCGATAACGCCTATCACTGTGCCGCGCTTGATCTCAAAGGAAATGTCTTTGAGCGCCCAAAAGTGAGAGCCGTTGGAGGCTTTGTTATCCTGACCAGAGAAAGATCTGGAGGGCCTGACAAGCGAGGCCAGCGCATCACGTAACGTATCATGGCGCGCAGCGGCGGTACCGATACGATACAGCTTGCCCAACTCCTGCACGCGAATAGCTATATCGGACATGGCAGAACCAGGGTTATATTAGATTGCGTCATAGCTTTCTTTATCATACTCGGTACACTCCTACCGATGGATCACGATCCGTACGAGCATCGCGTGTGCCTGTGAATATCAGGTAGCTTCTGCCGCCGATTGGTGCCTACACAATGTCAGCAAATGTCTTTTCTGTTGTGCGGAAGAACACCAATCCTGTGAAAAAGACCACCAGGGCGATGCCCACCGACAGAGCCACAAAGGCGGGGGCCAGCACAGTGTCAGTGACTCCGGGGCCAAAAAGAGCCCAGCGAAAGCCCTCGATCACGCCTGTCATCGGATTCAGGCTCAGCAAAAAGCGGAATCGCTCAGGAATCAGGGTTGTCGCATAGACAACGGGCGTCAGGTACATCCAGATCTGGACGATGAATGGCGCCAGGTGATTGATGTCGCGATAGCGCACATTAAGGGCCGAGAGCCAGAGCCCGAACCCCAGGGACGTGAGCATGGCTAGCAACAAGAAGAGCGGGAGTAGCAGGATGGCCCATGTCGGCGTGATGGCAAACAATACCATCATGACGACAAAAACCAATAATGAGACGACAAAGTCCACGAGACCCGAGATCACGGCAGACAATGGAATCATGACACGTGGGAAATAGATCTTGGTCACGAGATTGGCATTGGTTACCACACTGGTCGAAGAACGCGTCAGGGCAAAGGAGAAATAGTTCCAGGGTAACAAGCCAGCAAAGGCGAATAGCGGATACGGCACCTCGCCAGAGGGGGCATCAAGCAGCACGCCAAACAGGATCGTAAAGATCGCCATGGAAGCAAGGGGCTGGAGAATCACCCAGATGACACCCAGGGCGGTCTGCTTGTAGCGCACCTTGATGTCACGCCAGACGAGGAAATAGAGTAGCTCTCTATAGTGCCAAAAGGCTTGCAGATCAATGAATGACAACCCGCGAGACGGCTCGATGACCGTTACCGGGATATCGACCAACGAGGCAAAGGAGGATAGCGCTGGCTCATCTGAGCTGGCTTCCTCTGTGATCATGCCGGTCTGCTCGATCAATGCAAAAGCTCCTTACAGTACATATATCGAAACAAGCGGAAGGTCCCGCCGCACTGTAACCATCCTACCCGACGCCCTGTAAGGTGTCAAGAGTTTATACCATTTTTACTCTTCTCATTTCCTCCCATCTTTCCCCTATGATCATATATCCAATGTGGCTTGCTCATCAGTTGACACCGACCACATCTCACGCGTAATATGTTAGTACAAGCCTATAGGAGGGCTGCCATGACCAGCATCCTGATCACCGAGATCGCCTATGCGCCCGATATCGACTCGCTACGCCAGGCGCTACGCATCCGCAACCAGGAGGATCTATCTGCGCTAGAGTATCTGGCCGCTCAAGCTCAGGCTCTAGCGCGGCCCAAGGCTGCCTATCGTCCCGCATTCGTTGCGCAACATACCGACGACAGCATCATCATTGATGATGTCACATTCAAGAGCCGCGTACTCCGAGTGAATGTGGGCAAGGCTCGCCGGGTATTCCTGTACCTGGCCACCTGCGGCGTCGAGCTGGATGCCTGGGCCAATAGCTTGGACGACATGCTACACCACTATTGGGCTGAGGAAATAAAGATCCAGGCACTACGAGCCGCCACTGATGCCCTGTATACCCGCATCCAAAAGGACTATCAGCCGGGGCAGACCACGATCATGAATCCGGGCTCCTTGGCCGACTGGCCTCTTGGCCAACAGCGCCCCTTCTTCCAACTGATGGGCGATGCCGCGACTCAGCTCGAGATCACATTGAGCGACAGTTGCCTTATGACGCCCAACAAGTCCGTCTCGGGGATTCGCTTTCCCACCGAGACCGGATTCGAGTCGTGCCAACTCTGTCCCATGCCTGATTGCCCCGGTCGTCGCGCCCCGTACGATGCCGATCTGTACGCACACCATTATGCTTTGGCCGGGGACGCCACAGGGGGCCGCGGCGCTTTATGACGCAACTCTTTTCCCGGATCGGACGGGCCCAGAGCGTAACGCCTGAGCCACGCACGACCGAGGAGGTAACCGCCTATGTGCAGCGCCATTTGCGCCGCAACCTGGCGGCAGGCATCGTCGATGCCGTGTTCTTTGCCCTGGCCACACAGATCATCTCCAACGAGACCGTAATCCCGCTGCTGGTCACGCGGCTCGGCGGCTCGACGCTCGTCCTGGGCCTGGTGGGGGCCGCCCACAATTTGGGACTCTTTATGCCGCAGCTTTTTGTGGCCGGCTATACCGAGCAGCACCGTTACAAAAAGCCGATCACCCTCTCGTGGGGCGGCGTGGGCGCGCGGTTGCCCTTTTTGCTGATCGGGCTGGCGGTGTGGGCCTGGGGAGGCCGCGCTCCAGGCCTCGCCCTGGCCGCCTTTGTGGTCCTGCGCACCCTCTCTGCCATCACCCTGGGCATGGTGATCCCTGCCTGGGTTACCCTGATCGGCAAGGTGATACCGACAACGCGACGGGGCGTGTTCCTGGGGTTTGGGCGCGGCCTGGGCGCGCTCTTGGGCGTAGGGGGCGCGTTACTGGCGGGACACCTGTTGGAGACCCAGCCCTTTCCACGCAGCTTTGCGCTCTGCTTTATCCTGGCCGCCGTGGCCGTGTTCATCTCCTGGCTGGGGCTGGCCGCCCACCGCGAGCCGCCCGATCTGGCGATCAAGCCCAAGATGCCGATGATGCGCTTTTTCGCAAGCCTGCCAGCACTGGTGCGCAACGATCCCAACTATGGCCGTTTCCTGGTGGCGCGGGCCGTGGCGGTGTTGGGCACGATGGCCATCGCCTTTTTCATCGTGGATGGCGCCCTGCGATTCGATCTCTCCGGGCGAGAGGTGGGGCTGCTCACCGCCACGATCTCGGTCTTTACCGGCCTGTTCTACCTGGTCTGGGGCTTTGTGGCGGATCGTATCGGGCACAAGACCGTGCTTTGCGCCGGCGCCCTGACCATGGCAGGCGCATCGCTCACCGTCCTCATCACGCCCGTACTGGGCGGGCTATACGTGGCTTTTGGCCTGTTGGGCGCCACCCTGTCCGCCGAGGCCATCTCGAGCTCGAATATCATTCTCGAGTTTGCCCCCAGCGAAGAGCGCCCCACCTACATCGGGCTGACCAACACGCTACTGGCGCCCTTTCGCACCCTGGCGCCCATCATCGGCGGTGGCTTGGCCAGCATCTTTGGGTTCCCGGGCCTCTTTGCCGTTGCCGCTGTCGTCTCAGTGGGCGGTGCGCTGCTCCTGAGTCTGCGCGTGCGCGAGCCCCGAAGCCTGCGCCCGACGTTTATGTAAAAGAGGAGATACGGATGCTGTTCATCGAGGATACGATGCTGGTGATCGTAGACGTGCAGGGCAAGTTGGCACAGTTGATGGCTGACAAGGAAGAGCTTTTCGCCAACCTGGAGCGCCTGATCCGCGGCGCGGACGTACTGGAGCTGCCGATCCTGTGGACGGAGCAATATCCCAAAGGGCTGGGGCCCACCATCCAGCCGCTGGCCGAGCTCCTGGCGCCCACCAGGCAACCGATGCCCAAGGTATCTTTCTCCTGCTGCGGCTGCCCTGCCTTTGTGGAGGCCCTGCAGGCCACAGGCCGCCGCCAGGTGCTGCTGGCCGGCATCGAGACCCACGTGTGCGTCTATCAGACGACGGCCGATCTGCTATCGGCAGGGTACGAGGTACAGGTCATGGGCGATGCGGTGTCATCCCGGACGGCCCGCAATCGGGAAATCGGCCTGCAGCGGATGCGAGACCTGGGGGCCGCGGTAACCAGCGTCGAGATGGCACTGTTCGAGCTCCAGCGTGTGGCCCGCGGCGATCGCTTTCGAGCCCTGGCGCGCATCGTGCGTTAGGCACATAATACGGCATGATCTGGTTGGTATCTGCCCAAGGGGCAGGAGGTGCGCAATGACGACCTTTGATCACACCTTGATGGCCCGCTGTGGCGCTTACTGTGGCGACTGCACCTGGAAAGAGCCGATGAACTGCCCCGGCTGTCAGAAAGCCCAGGGCGATATGTTCCACGGCACCTGCCAGGTAGCCAAGTGCTCCCTGGCCAAAGGCTACACGCACTGTGGCGAGTGCCCCGAGCTGCCCTGCGACATCCTGCAGGCCGCCTTTGACGAGCCCGAGCACGGTGACGGTGGAGAGCGCCTAGCCAACCTGCAGGCCTGGGCGCGGGGCGAGGAGAGCTACATCCCGCTGGGGACCTACCCGCGCAACAGAGGTGAATAGGGCGAGGCGGAGCCGCCCCTGCCCTACCACACCTCCAGAGGGCGCCACTCGACAGACAGCGGTCCGTCCAGGTCCAAGGCGGGCGTGTGCGTCAGGCGCAGGATCATGACCCCCTCCTCATCACAGGGCTCCAGTCCGGTGGCCGTGCGGGCGTAGAGGGGTCCCCGCCACAGCTCCCAGCCCAGCCTCGCATAATAGCCCGGGCTGCCGGTGCATAAAGCGCCCAGATCATAGTCGCCGATCTCGGCGGCCAGGCGGCGCATCACGGCGCTCCCCAGCCCGCGACGCTGCCACGCGGGCGCGGTGACCATCCCCTCCACATAGGCGCAGCGCAGCAACGGCCCGTCGCCCTGCTGGAGCCAGCGGGTGACCCATAGGGCGTGGCTGGCCAGGGTGTCGGCCTGATACGCCAGCACGTGGACCGGGTCCTGCATCTGGGCCAGATAGGGGCGATAGTCTTCCTCAAAGGCGCGGGAGCAGAGGTCGATGATGGTCTCGCGCTCGGCGGTTGTGAGGTCGGCGCCGGGGACAACGCGCAGCGGCGTAAAGTGATGTGGTCGCTCTCCCGAGTCGGCCGTCGTGCTGTCTGGCATCTGACCTCGCGTATGTCACCCAATGCACGCTCTGCTCTATCGCCTGCAGAGTGCAGGCATGTGTAGCATAGCGCAGAGCGGCCAGGACACAAGAACACTGCCGACGCTGATAACAGCGTCGACAGTGTATGCGTCAGACAGTGCGTACGCTTGCTACTAAAAGTCAAAGTCGAACATGTACTCCTGACAGACGCCCGGAGGACAGTCTGGCTCGGGGGTAAAGAGCTGCTCCAAGATGCGATCCGGATCCACGGGACCGTGGGTGATCAGGACCAGGACGACCTCGTCGGTAAGAGGATCCTGCAAGCCTGGCCCTATCATGGTCTCCTGGCCGGGGGCGAAATGCCCGGCAAAGCCGCTTATGCCACTCCTGCCGATCACGTTGCCGGCTGCACGAGCCACCGAAAAGTAATCTGTATCGGGGTTGATGAGAAACCAGATCGTCGCTACCTCATTGGGAGGCAGATTCGACAGGCGCAACTGCATCGTAATGCCACCCGGCGTTCTCACAAGCCTTACGCGTTCCACCACTGGGTCAAGCTCATCGGCTGTGACAGCCGGAACTATCCCCAGAGTCAGGATCAACACAAGCGATAGGAACATCATCACGAGAATGTTTCGAACCGCGGCGCTCTTGTGTAACGGAATTCTGTTCATGGCGAGCCCTCCTTACACTATGTCAACAGCAAACCTATGTCTAAGATAACAGACGCGGCTGCCTATGTCAATAGTTTCTTGAGAAATCTACTGAGCAAGGTACACATATATGCGCCCAGCTTTCCGCGATTCTTTATCCCTTTGCACCAAGGGCAGCCATGGTGCCGGCGCACGATCAACGTACAGGACTGTGTCATGCGTTGCTCTGTAGCTCAATGAGCAGGGGGGCATACCACGCCCTTTTTTCCCTCGACTGAGCTTTAGGCATTCCCGATGCCCAGCGCCAACACTCCCAGATTCAGCACGAACAGCGCCACATGAAAGGTCGCATGGGAGGCCATGGCCACCTCCAAGCTGTACTGCCAAAAGAGCCAGCCAAATATCACGCCACCCAGGGCGTTCAGGCCCACGGTGCGTATGACCAGCGTGGTCGTCAGGGGGACTTGCGCGGCGAGGGCGGGCAGGTGGCCGATGCCAAAGAGCAGCGCCGACAACGCAATAGCGAGCCACATGACCCCAGGCCCGGGCACTCTCTCACCGCGCTGCAAGAGTCGCCAGCCAGCCCACGCGATAAAACTCATGACGCCCCACCGCAGGAGCAGCTCCTCCGTGATGCCGCCATAGAGGACGCCCATCACCAGGGCGCTGAGCAGGTCAACGAACCCAGGCGCGCCGTTGACGATATCTACATCGGCATACGGGGCCACCAGGAGATCGATGATCACAGCCACGGCAAGGAACAGGGCGCCCAGGCCGACGGCGAGGCCGATGTGGGGGCGCAGCTCGGGCCAGATGGGCGCCCCGGTGCGCACCCTATCCGCCACCAAGGAACGCAGACCCAACCGGTGCGCCAAGATGGTGCCAGCCGCCACGGCGATAGCCAGCAGGATCATGGATTGGGCCAACGAGACCAGGACGAGCACCGCCGGAGGTAGTTCGAGCATCTCGGGCGGAAGCGTGTCCACCGTATCGAGGATTATTGGGATCAGCGCCAGCACCCCCAACATACCCAGGGCAAAGAGCGCCAAGAA
>SLPC01000170.1 GCA_007132185.1 Anaerolineae bacterium
ACTATCCCACGAGCCTCTGGCGCCCCGGCCATCTCTATAGTGACGGCCTCCTAATCGAGCTGCCTCCCGAGGTGGACCCCGCTCTAGCTACCGACGTGGAGATCATCGTCTACGACCTGCAGACCCTGGCGGGCATCGGCTCGGTGGCCGTGCCGATGGACTAGGGGCACGTCAAGCAGCGGCATGTCGATATCGGCATACCCCCGCTCGCTCCCCGTGAACGCCAGGTGCACCGCCCCATACTCGACCTCCAGATAGCGCAGCAGCGCATCCACGAACAGCACCGAGCCGGCCATCTCCATGCCCTCTTCCACCGTCGTGATCAGGCTATAGGTCAGGTTCCACGTGCCGTGGGCCTCGGCATACTGCCCGCCGATCATCTCGACACCCAGGGCGCCCCCCAAATAGATCAGAGCCGCGACGAAAAAGCGCGTGCGCGTTGAGCGGTCCAGGTGCTTGAGAAAGGGGATGTAAAAGATGGCCAGGACGACCACCAGGACAATCGCGGGGATGACCCAGGCAAAGTGCAGCGCGCCCATGGTCTCCAGGCCCAGCCAGCGGCGTAGCGGCTCTGAGAGCTTTTCGTGCAGCGCATAGAACTCGTCGTTGGCGATCACGAAAAAGCCCAGGGCCAATAGCCACCAGTGCAAGACATAGGGCGCTCGGGCGTGACGCTTGAGGATGGCGATGATCACCAGCAGCGCCACCGCGACGAGCAACACCAGCACCTGATAAAAGGTGGGCACGTTCATCTCGAAATCGACGTTGAACAGGCCGACGATGCCCCAGGGGCTCTCGCGGGGCGTCAGATAGAGCCACAACTGGCCCGCGACGCTAAGCAGCAGGATGATGGCGGTGGCGACGGCCAGCGTGCGGGTGATGGCGCGACGCGAAAAAGTGATCTGTGGATCCGTCACGACAGAGCCTCCTTAGTGTGCTTCTGACGCGGCGTGGCGCTGCCAGACAGTATATCCAAGTCAAGCAAGCATGCGAATGCCGCTATGGCCGAGTGACCTCCGGGGACGGCTCGAGCCGTACTGGCGCGTCACACAACGACCGCGTACCATGTCTGCGGGTGAGGCAGAAACACCGAAAGGGACAGGAGGGCTGGAAATGGACAATCTGACCACGCTGGTCGGACTGCTGCGGGAAGGAGCCATTGAGATCGAGCAGGGGGCGCTGTTCGACAGGAGACTCGCCCCCAAGCCCGAGGGACTACCGTTCGACAGGGTGGCGGGCTGCCTGCTGGGGATTGCCATCGGCGACGCGCTGGGCAACACCACCGAGGGTCTGTTGCCCAGCGTCCGGGCAGCGCGCTTTGGTGAGATCCGCAGCTACCTGCCCCACAAAGCGGTCGGACGCGAGGTCGGGTTGCCGTCCGACGATACGCAGCTCACCTTTTGGACCGTCGCGCAGCTCCTGGCAGACGGCGGCCTCGTCCCCGAGCACCTGGCAGATCGTTTCTGCCAGGGACGCATATACGGCATTGGCAGCGCCGTGAGCGCGGCCCTGGATCGCGCGCGAGCCGGCGTCCCATGGCACCGGATCGGAAGCAGGTCAGCAGGCAACGGCGCGCTCATGCGCACCGCCCCCATGCTGCTCCCCCATCTCGCCGTCGGAGGTAACGCCATTTGGGCAGACACCGCCCTGTCTACCCTGCTCACGCACAATGACCGGGCAGCCATCTCGGCCAGCCTGGCCTGGGTGGCCATGCTCTGGGAGTTGCTGGACATGGCAGGCCCGCCGCCACGGGGCTGGTGGGGGGAGCGCTACTGCGAGTTGGCACGGGATCTTGAGGGAGACCCCGGATACCGCCCCCGAGGCGGCCTGTTCACCGGCTATGCCGGACCGGCCTGGCGCTTTGTGCAAGAGTGCCTCGCCTGGGCTGACGCTGGCCAGGTGCCGGTGCTTGACGCCTGCAACGCGTGGTACTCGGGGGCCTACCTGCTGGAGACCCTGCCCAGCGTGCTCTATATCCTCATGTGCCACGCCGACGACCCCGAGAAGGCCATCGTCCGGGCCGTCAACGACACCAAAGATAATGACACTGTCGCCGCCATCGTCGGCGCGGCAGTTGGCGCTCTGTATGGGACGGCTGCCTATCCCAAGCGCTGGATCGAGGGCCTGGCTGGCCGTACCACAGACTGCGATGACGGCCGCGTGTTTGCGCTGATCGAGGCCGCCCGTCTCCACTTCTGGCACTAGCCCTCAAGTCGGTCATCGGGGTGTTGCCGCTGCGATTCGGCAGGCTATAATGGAGCACGAACGAACAGCACCAAGACAAAGGAGCAACATGCCCACCCTTCGAGCCAAGCAGGTCTATACCGGACGCCAGGTTCTCGAGGAGGCCGCCATCACCTGGGAGAATGACGCCATCGCCGGCGTTGCGAGTGACGCGCCCGCCGAGGTCCTGGGCGAGTACCCCGTGATTACCCCGGCCATTATCGATGCCCACGCCCACATCGGGCTAATTCGCGCTGGCGAGCCCGCCGACGAGGCCGAGGCCAACGAGCGCATGGACGCCATTCTGGCCCACGCCGATGTGCTGGACTCGATCCAAATGGACGACAAGGGGTTCAAGGATTCCATCGAGTGCGGCGTGCTCTACTCCTGCATTGTACCGGGCAGCGGAAACATCATTGGCGGCGACTCGGCCGTGGTCCGCAACTATGGCGCCCAGACCAATGCGGCCCTGATCCGGCGCGCCGGCATCAAGGCGGCCTTTGGCTACAACCCAATGCATGTGCGCGAGTGGAAGGGCACGCGCCCCTATACGCGCATGGGCGCCCTGGCCCTCTTACGGGCCAAGCTCCACGACGTGCGCAGCAAGATCGCCGATGAGGCCAAGGAGGATGCCGACGTCAAGTACAGTGCCGAGGAGACGGTGCTGCGCCAAATACTCCAAGGCGAGCAACGCCTGCGGGTGCATGTCCACAAGGCCGACGACATTGCGGCACTGCTGCGCCTGGTGGACGACTTTGATCTGGATGTGACAGTCGAGCACACCTGCGACATCCACGAGCCCGGCATCTTTGAGGAGCTGCGCGATCGGGGCATCCCCGTAGTGTATGGCCCGATGGATTCGTTGGCCTACAAGGTCGAGCTCAAGCACGAGAACTGGACCAACATCCGCCATCTGATCGATTCAGGCGTCCAGTTCGGCCTTATGACCGACCACCCAGTGATCCTGCAACGCAACCTGCTGCTGACGCTGCGCTGGTTCCTGCGGGCGGGCCTGAACAAGCAGCAGGCGCTAGAGATCATCACCCGGAGCAATGCCGAGATCTTGGGGATCGACGATATCCTGGGCACGCTGGAGCCGGGCAAGTGGGCCTCGCTGGTCTGTTGGAACGGCGACCCCTTTAGCCTGGAGAGCTATCCTGTGGCGATCTATGCCGAGGGCAAGCTGATCTATGAGGCGTGAGCGCAGGGCTGTGGGCTCTTTCTCCTGGGGAGACATGGCAAGACCGTAGGATGCCAAGAACGAGCTGGTTGCTGGCGAGCGCGGGTTGACACGCTCAGAGGCTGGCGCAAGGGCAGGAATAGCTGGCCAGCGGATGGCCACACAAAAAGGCTGGGGCGACATACGGTGTGAGCCACCGTCAGCGTCGCCCCAGCTTGTGTCAATCACACAGATTGTGTGAATCGATTACGGCTACAGAGCCAGGAGGGCAAAGGCGAACAGGGGCGCAAAGAGCACCGCCATCATGCCCACCAGCTTCATGAGGATATCCAGCGCCGGGCCGAGGGTGTCCTTGAACGGATCTCCCACCGTGTCGCCGATGACAGCCGCCTCATGGGCCGGGCTGTTCTTGCCGCCAAAATGGCCTGCCTCGATGTGCTTCTTGGCATTATCCCAAGCGCCACCCGAGTTGGCCATAAAGATAGCCATGGGCAGACCCACGATCAGCGAACCGAGCAAAACGCCGGCCACCGAAGTGGGTCCGAGCAAGATGCCCGTAAGCAACGGGATCGCGATCACCAGCAGGCCCGGGAGCAGCATAGCCCGCAACGCCCGACGGGTGGCGATGGCCACACATGCCACATAGTCGGGAGGAGTCGTGCCTTCCAGCAGACCCGGGATCTCGCGGAACTGGCGTCGTACCTCACTGACGATCTCGAAAGCACCGGCACTCACACCGGCCTGGGTCAGGGCGCAGAACAAAAAGATCATCATGCCGCCCACAAAGAGGCCGGCCACGACGTCCACCGCAGTGATACTCGCTACTTCGATCCCGGCAATCCGGAAATAGGTGGCCAACCAGGCCAGCGTCGCCAGGGCCGCCGACGAGATGGCGAAACCCTTGCCCACCGCAGCCGTGGTGTTGCCAACGGCGTCCAGCGCCTCGCAGCGCTCGCGCACCACTTGGCCCATGTCCGCCATCTCGGCGATACCAGCGGCGTTGTCGGCGATGGGGCCATAAAAGTCCATCGAAAGCAACATGCCCATGTTGGCGATCATACCCACCGAAGCGAGAGCGATACCCAAGAGATCGGCGAGCTGAAACGCAATCACCGTGGCAGCGGCAATGATCACGATGGGGATGACCGTGCTCATCATACCGACGGACATGCCTTCCATGATGTTGATGGCCGGGCCGGTCTGGCTAAGCTCGGCAATGCGGAGCACGGGCTTGTGCGTCGAAGTATAGTACTCGGTGATGGGCCCGATGCTGGCGCCTGTGAGCAGACCGACGAGGAACGCAAAGAACAGGTTAAGCTCGCCGACACCCATGTAAAGGAGCACGACGACGAAGGCTACGACGACGAGAAAGACCGAACTGGCGAGCACACCCCGGTTCATCGTCCTGTGAGCCAGACTCACCTGTTCGCCATAGTCGTCAGAGGCCTCGCCCGAACGTACAAACAAGGTGCCAAAGATCGAGGCCACAAGGCCAGTGGCACCCAGGAGCAGGGGTAGGACGATGCCATCCATGCCATAGACGGTGCCGCCCAGCACCATCGCGGCCACGATGGCTGCGATGTAGGACTCGTATAGGTCGGAACCCATACCGGCGATGTCGCCCACATTGTCGCCCACTTGGTCGGCGATCACGGCCGGGTTGCGCGGATCGTCCTCGGGGATGTGCATCTCGACCTTGCCCACCAGGTCAGCACCTACATCGGCCGACTTGGTATAGATGCCGCCACCCACACGCAGAAACAGCGCCACGCTGGTAGCGCCAAAGACAAAGCCGAGCAAGACGTTGGCGTCGTCCGTGATGAATGACACCAGCGAAAGGCCCAGCAGTCCCATAGCGATGCCCGCTAGCCCAGTCGCGGCACCACTCGAGTAGGCCAACCGCAGAGCCTTGGCCCAGCTCGATTTGGCGGCCACAGCGGTGCGCACATTGGCCCTCACGGCGACGCTCATACCGATGAACCCGGCAAAAGCAGCCACCAAGGTACCGATGACATAGGACAGCGCTACCCATGGTTGGGGTGGGATCAGCAAGCCCAGCACAATCGCCATGACGGCGACAAAGACAGCCATCACCCGGTACTCTAGCTTGAGAAAGGCGGTTGCGCCCTGTCGGACGGCGGTGCCCAACTCGGTAATGCGGCCATCGCCCGCATCCTGCCTCAAGAGGTTGCGGATATTGTAGACGACAAGGGCCAGTGCGAGGGTGGCTATGATGACTGCGATCCATCGCAGGTCAAAGCCGTTCGGATTTGCGATTTGCGGGTTCATGTCTCTCCTTCTTGTGCTCGCAGAACCTCAAACGGATCGTGGCTGGGCGGGGCCAGAGAGGACAGAGCCAGACTTGCTGCCAACTCGCGACTTGGCACCAGGAGTGTTACACAAGCGGCTTTGGACTGTCGCCGGCACGACAGAAACACTCAAAAACCACATGGTAAATCACTCTTGACTATGCCGACGAGACCCGGATGGCATCAAGCCCGTTCCACCTGCATCTCTCGATACGCCCCTGCACCTGAGTCGCAGGCAGCCAGGCGCGCACCGAGCCGACCAAAATGCCCTTGGCTAGTCTACTAGCATTGTGCCTAGATTACAAATGCAACTTCTAATTACATGTAGGTTGTTTTGTCGACAGATGATCCTGCCGATAATCGACCTCGACCTGGCTCGTGCAATGCAGCACAGCGCCGATCAAGCAGTTTGCCTTTGGATCGAGCATCCGTTATATTTGGCCTATGGAGCATCTGAGGAGCAACAGGAGCCGAACGCCCATTCGGCTGGCGCAAGGCGTACAAGCCGAATTTGGCTTGGCCAGCGCCCTGTTTGCGCTGGCAGCTGCTTGGGCCATTGTGCGCCCGCGGCTTGTATCCATCTCACTGGCAGGGCTGCTCGGTCTGCTTTGGGCCCTACTCTTGCGCTTTTTTCGGGACCCCGAGCGAGCGCCCGACTTGGATGAACCTGATACTGTTCTCTCTCCGGCAGATGGACGCGTCGTCGAAATTGAGCCTGTGCACGAACCGCGCTTTTTGACGGGTGACGCCCTCAAAATATCGATTTTCATGTCTCTTTTGGATGTGCACGTGAACCGAGCGCCTCTGGCAGGAACAGTCCGGCTGGTCGAGCATGTACCAGGCCAGTTTCTGCAAGCCCATCGCAAAGAAGCATCTCTGGTGAACGAGCACAATTGGATTGGGCTGGAGGGCCCGTATGGGCGCGTGTTGGTAAACCAGATCGCCGGCATCATGGCGCGACGCATCGTGTGCTGGGCGGTCCCTGGCCAAACCCTGTCTCAGGGAGAGCGCCTGGGCCTCATCAAGTTCGGGTCGCGGGTAGAGGTGTATCTGCCAATCACGGCGACAGCTTCTATCAAAGAGGGAGAACAAGTGTATGCAGGCAAGACGGTCATCGCCCAGTTGGCTTCAGCGATTCCATCGGATCATCCCTAGCCTCGTTACCTTGACCGGCCTGGCGGCGGCGTTCAGCGCCATCATCCTGGCCATGGATGGCGCCATCGGGCTCGCAGGCGCCTGTATTCTCGTGGGTTATCTACTGGATGCTATTGATGGCGCTCTGGCCCGGCGGCTTGGAGTGGTCACTGATTTTGGCAAGCATCTGGACTCCCTGGTGGATCTCGTGACCTTTGGCGTTGCGCCTGCCATTGTCCTCTATCGGCACCTGGGCGATATGGGTGCGGTGGCCGTGGTTGCGTGGCTGGCCTGTACCCTATTTGTGTGCAGCGGGGCCTATCGTCTGGCTCGTTTCAACTTGCTGCCGCCCAAGACAGACGATAGTGAGAGCCTGGGCCTTACCATTTCTACCTCGGGCGCTACCCTCACCCTCATTGCGCTCGTGAACAGTGCATACGGAGATAGCCTGATCTCGGCGCTACCGCTCATTGTGGTGTGCCTCGTTCTGGCTGGGCTAATGGCCAGCCGTATCCGCTACCCGGCATTGGCCGTGGTGCTCCGCCGACGGCGCATGAGTTTCGTCATCCTGGGGCTGGCCACAATCATGGCTCTCCAACTGCCACCCCCCGTGGCAGGACTGAGCCTGACAGGTGGTTATGTCTCTTTTGGCGTCATTCGTGCCCTTGTCCAGCGAGCCTAGTAGCCGCAGCATGGAGACCAGCCGCATCGAGGCCGCCCAGGGGTGGGCCCTCGCCAAGTATGCCAGCATCGTGAGACGCACGGCCCGGCTTGACGTCGATAGTCTGGAGCGTATGGAGGAGGCATGGGCCACGGGCCGCCCGGTGATTCTCACAGCCTGGCACGGCATGACCATGATGATAGCAGCCTTTGTCGGCAACTATGCAGACCTGACCCGTTATGTCGTCATCGTGCCCAATGACACGCGCGGTGCCACGCTGAGCATCTGGGCGCAAAGCATGGGGATCGACACGTTTCCCGTGTCCATGGATGACATATCCATGGGAGGAGCTCGCCGCATGGTCGAACTGATGGGGATCATGCGCCAGGGCAAGGGCCTGTACATCAACCCCGATGGTCCCGCAGGCCCCACCCATGAGCCCAAATCGGGCCTGGCCTATGTCGCGCGCAAGACCGGCGCCTGCATCGTCCCCATTGGCGCCTATGCCGCGGCCTGCTACCGCCTTTCCCGCTGGGATCGCTACACGGTGCCGCTCCCCTTTGCCCGCATCGCCGTCGCAGTGCGCGAGCCCTTTGAGATCGACCCCGACACCGATATCGAGTCCGCCTCGGTCCTCATCCGGGACCGCCTTGACGACGCTGAGCGTGCGGCCGAGGCGCTCTATCACGGACGCTTGTAAAGCTCCGCTCCAATGGCGGAGGAGCCCTCTTACGCGCCGCCTTGGCGATAGCCCCCGTAGGCCCAGGCCGCCTCCAATTGCTCGCGAGAGCCGTCGACATCACCCGCCAGGGCGGCGGCGCAGGCCGCCTGGTAACGATAGGTGGCCTGCGAGGCCCGGGTGGCCAGCAGTGTTGGCGTGGCCTCTTCGCGGGTCGCTGTCCAGAGCTCGAACGCCTGCCGATAGCTTTCCGACGCGGCGGCATGGTCGCCAGCCATGAGGGAGAGGTTCGCTCTAACCAGTAGGCTGTCCACCGGGTTGAGCCAAAGGAACACGGCCTCATGACTATACCGCTCGACGAACCCCGCCTTGAGCGCTGTAGCAGCCGAGGCGAGGTTCTGCTCCCAGCAGTGCCAGCCGATCTCGGAGATGCCACGTCGTTGCGCCTCCTCGATGGTGGCCGCGGCGACAGCGCCGCCATAGCCCTGACGCCGCTGCTGGGGCATGGTCGCGATGCCCACCTCCGCGCGGTTGCCGACGACACAGTCCGAGGTACACCACGAGAGCACCGCATTGTCCTGCACAAGACACATGCCAAAGCCATAGGTCACGAACGCATCCAGGTCGGCATAGTCACTCGTGCAAAAGTCCTCCATCCACTTGCGGTTTCTCAGATCCTCGCGGGCCAGCAATGCCGCGTCTATGGACGTGGCCACGATATCATCCGGGAGCGTCGCCCGCCAGTCAGGGAGTCGCCCCCCGAACTGAAAGTAGCGCTGCCTGCTAAAGACAAGGGGCTGCTTGGGCAGCAACGCCTCGATGCAGTCGGCCCACGCAGGCTCATAGTACAGGGTGATCTCGGCCCAGTCCTTGTCACGGGCGCCGGGTAGCAGCTCATCACGAATGTAGTTGGCCAGCGCATCGCTGAATCCGTCAGCCTCCGGATCGCCCAGCAGATAGTGGCCCTCAGGCCCCGAAGCAAAGAGCGCCCGGGGCCTGGCGGAATCATCCACGTATGCATAACCCGGCGCTGTTCCCGAGAGCACAGCCTCGAGCAGGAGCAGGTGGTCGCGGTCCTCTAACAAGGGCAGCGCGCGCTTGTGGTCAGCGATCTCTAGCCGTTGAAACATGGCCTTTTACTCCAGGATCGTCTATTGTCGCCCAGCTGGCGTCACCTGCCGCTCGAACATCACGGTTCCATCCTCCGTCACAGACGTTTCGACAAAGCCCTCCCGCGCATAAAAGTGACGCGTGCGCACGTTCCAGGCCGGGGTATCCAGCCGCCACACCGCAGCATGGGGATAGAGGGGCCAGAGCAGCGCCAATGCCTCCCTGCCCAACCCCTGATTCTGCCACTCGGGCGCCAAAAAGATACGCCCCATCTCGTACTCGCCAGGGGCTGTAGAGTAGGCGATGATACCCCCGATGGCCGCTCCATCCAAAGAGATCACATAGTAGTCCGCCCAATCGATGGCACGTCGCTGCCAGGCTGCGTCGTCATAGCCTGGAGGGCCGCCCGGCCCTGGGGCGCCATAATCCCCGTCGCTGTCAAAAGCACGGCGCGAGAGCTCGACAAGCAGGGCGGCATCCTGTTCCTGGGCAGGTCGAAGAGCGATCATGCACCATCCTCCTGGCCACTGACCAACCCATCGCTATCCAAGAGCCGGGCTGCCAGCACTCTTGCCTCCTCAGTGGGAAAAAAGTTCACATTGCTTCTCCCACCGTCAGCATAGTATACGATCCAACCCAGTCGCCCATCATGGCTTTTCACCAAGCACCGGACGTTTCCATATTCGTTGGGCTCCTCGATCTCGACCACGCGAGCAAGAGACCCTGACCTGATACGATCCCCGACAGCAGGCAAATCCAAGGTGCACTTCCTTTCTCGTCAGCGAGGTTACGCAGAGACCCATTATCCCGAGTATGTTACCCTTCCACAGGCCCCGTATACTGAGTCTGCTACCCCAACGCTTCGGTGGTCTCTGCGGTCTCTGGCAGGTTGGCAGCGACTCTTGGGGCCATCCAGCGAGCTGCGAGCAGGGTCGTCAGGGGTACGGCAGCCACCAGACCGCTGCTCGTCACCAGCATACGCACGATCTCCTCCGAGATCAGCTCCTGGCTGAGCACATAGGTCAGAGGCAGCGACTGGTCGGTGAGTAAGAGCAGCAAGGGAAGCGCCGCCCCAGCGTACACCAGCATCAGGGTGTTGACCATGGACGCGATGTGGTCCTGCCCTACGCGCATGGCCCGTCGATAGAGCTGCCAGGCGTCGAGTTTGCTATTCGCATCATGCAACTGCTCTACGATAGCAGCCTGGGCCACGGTAATGTCATCCATCACGCCCAATACACCGATGATCATGCCCGCCAGCAGCAATCCGCGCAAATCGATGACGCCGCCGTAGAGGTTCTGAATGAACCCCGCCTCTGATCCGGAAAAGCCGGTCAGCCGGGCGCCTGCCACAAAGCCCACGGCGATGACAGCGGTGAGGCCCAGCCCCAATAAAGAGCCCACCAGGGCAATGGTGGTCTTGCGGTTCAGGCCATGAGAGAGATAATAAGTCACCGGCATCGCGAGGCCACAGCCCAACAGCGCCGTCCACACCGGTGCCTGCCCTGCCCCAACGCCCGGCACCACATACCAAAAGATTACCACAAAGGACAGCCCTAATCCCACGAGAGAGCGAGCTCCCCGCTGGCCACCTGCCAGCAGCACCAGGCCCACGAATAGCATCGCCATGAGCATCAGAGGAAACGATCGATCGCGGGTGGCGAGCTCATAGCCGAGCGTACCATCAGCCCCCTGCAACTGCCGCACAAAGACCCGGTCACCCGCCCTATAGAGGGATGCTTCCTCTCCATAGGTGTGTCCGTACTCCAGTGTCACGATCTCGCCAGCTCGAGGCCCACGGCTGATGGCCAGTTCAAGGATCTGAACAGTCTGCAATTCGCTCAGCACATCAACCTGTTGCTCGTCCACCACATACGCTACCGTCGCGGGCCAGAGCACATCTTCTGATGCGCTGTCATCAACCACATCTGCCACGCTGGTCATGGGCGCAGCAAGAGCAATCCAGAGGCTTGCGAGCAATAGCAGAATAGGCAAACGCTTCATATTGTGAAACCTCCAGAGAGCAGGAGCCACCGTTGGCTTGCGTCGTGACACTCGATCATAGTCAAGGCATCGCGGGCCACCAAAAGCGGACGATACGTCAGCGTGCTGGTCGACACACCGGCATTAGGTTGGAGACAACTGCCTATGACGTTATACTGCGCGCATCATCCGAGGAGGACCACATGTTTACGCTCGAGACAGCGCGCCTGCTTTTACGGGATCTGATCCTGAAGGACGCGGTCCCCATGCACGCCCTGCGTAGCGATCCGGTTATGACCCGCTATTGTGCCTATATCGCATCGGATACACTTGAGGAGGCCAAGACCTGGGTACGCGACACGATGGTCCACAACGCCATGCGGCCGCGCCTGTCGTACAATCTGGCCATCGTAAGCAAGGAGGACGGCCAGGTCATGGGCTGGATCGGCATTGGCCAGGCCGACGACCCCACCCTGGGCGAGCTCTCTTTCGGCTATGCCCTGCGCTCGGCCTACTGGGGCCGCGGCTACATGACCGAGGCCCTCACGGCGCTGCTCACCTTTGCCTACGAGGAACTCGGCGCCAAGAGCGTGCAGGGCGAGTGCGACGCGCAGAACCCCGCCTCGGGGCGGGTCATGGCCAAGGCGGGTCTGCGCTTTGTCGAGCGCCGGCCCGAGGACGACGGCAGGGAGAGTGACTATTATGCTGCCACGGCGGAGGCGTGGAAGACGTGGCATAGCACAAGCCGCGGTGAGGACGCAGCTGTCTAGATCCACCTTACGCGCAGAGCTCCCTATACAGGGGCGTAAAAGCCACTGCGATATGCCCGATGGGCGGTCCTCTGTGCCGCCTTGTTGTAATACGTGGGTAGACCCAGGTTCCTGGCGCATACATAGGCACCCTGCCATTACCGTCATCTGCCCGATGCTCCCCTTGTCGCCGACATCCAATTCCCCTATGATACCTTTCAACAGAACCAATGTCGGCTCCGCTCATCGCATATACGCACCCATCACGGAGGGACTACCATGACCCAAGCATACCGAGGCATCTTTACCATCCCAGCGACCCCCTTTGACGAAAACTGGCAGGTTGATTGGGAGGGGCTCCGTAGCATCGTCGAGTTCTGCATCGGGTGCGGGGCCCACGGCCTGGTGTGGCCCGTCAATGCCAGCGGCTTTGGCGCCCTGTCCGACGAGGAGCGCCTGGAAGGCATGCGCGTTGTGGTGGAGCAGGCCGCTGGGCGCACACCGGTGATGCTGGGCGTCCAGGGCGTCAGCGCCTCGCACGCCGTCATGTTCTCCCGCCACGCCCGGGCTGTCGGCGCCGACTCTGTCATTGCCATGGCGCCCTATATTAGCAAGATCGGCGATTCCGATGGGCTGGTGGACTATTTCCGCGATGTGGCCGAGGCCGCCCGCCTGCCCCTGTGCATACAGAATCACAGCGTGGGCACCGAGATGTCCGCGGCGGTGCTGGAGCGCATCGTGCGCAAGGTCGAGGGCGCCGATTATATCAAGGAAGAGACCTATCCCGTCACCCACAAGATTACGGCGTTGATGGAGGCCGATCTGCCCAACCTCAAGGGCGTCTTTGGCGGGGCTGGCGGGCGCTATATGCTGCTGGAGTACCCCCGCGGCGTGGCCGGCCAAATGCCGGGCTGCCATGTCACCGATGTCATGGTACGCTTTTGGGATGCCCTGGAGGCCGACGATATCGACGAGGCCAAGCGGATCTATGGTCTGCTCGCGCCACTGTATGCCATCGAGATCCAGTGCCAGGGCGCCATCTACAAAGAAGTGCTCAAGCGTCGCGGCGTGATCCGCAGCGCCCGCTCGCGAAACGCCTCGCCACATGTGATGGACGAGTACGACCATCGCGCCCTGGACGACATTCTCCGGGACCTGGAGCCGCTCTTTACATGGGGCAATGGCCAGCCGCTGGCCTATGGCGTGGAGCATCCTGTCGAGAGGGATGGAGCGACACAGTCTGGAGAGATCACTACGTCGGCGGGCGGGCCCGAGCCCTTTGATCGGCAATAGGAGGCGCATGCCATGAGGATTACCGCAATCAAGACCTTTGTGGTTGGCAACCCCTGGAAGAACTGGATCTTTGTCAGGCTCCTGACCGACGAGGGCCTGACGGGCCTCGGCGAGGCCACCGGAGGCCTGGCCACCAAGCCCAACCTGGGCGATCTGGAGGAGCTGCGCCCCCATATCATCGGCGAGGACCCCCTGCATCCGGAGCGTGTCTGGCTCAAGATGATCAAAGCGCGATATCATCACAGGTCCACGGCCATCGCCGCTGTCGAGCAGGCCTGCTGGGACATCCTGGCCAAGAGCCTGGACGTGCCCATGTGGCAACTATTTGGCGGCAAGCACCATGAGAAACTACGCGTGTACGCCAACGGCTGGTATCAGGGGCCCCGCGATCCGGAATTCTTTGCCCAGGCAGCCTCGGCGATGGTCGAGAAAGGTTACACTGCATTCAAATTCGATCCCTTTGGCGGCGCGTACAAGCAGATCGAGCGCGAGAGCGAGGCGCTGGCGGTGCGTATCGTCCAGGCTGTGCGCGAAGCGGTAGGCGACGATGTGGATCTGCTCATCGAGGCCCACGACCGCTTTACCGTCTCGACGGCCATCCGGGTCGGCAAGCAGCTCGAGCCCTTCCGCCCCTACTGGATCGAGACCCCGGTACGCTCCTTTGACCTCAAGGGGCACATGGAGGTGCAGCGAGCGCTGAGCTACCCCGTGGTGCTGGGCGAAGCGTTCCACGAGCTGCGTCAGTTTGCCGATCTGCTCCACGACCGCGTGATCGACATCGTTCAGCCCGAGCCGATGCACCTGGGCCCATCGACGTCACGCAAGGCGTTTGCCGTGGCCGAGGCCTATGATGCACTGGTGGCCTGCCACCAGGCCCAGAGCCCTCTATGCACCGCCATGAACGCCCATTACCACTGCTCGATTCCGAATTTCTTGATCCAGGAGAACTTTGACGACTCGCTCGAGCCGTGGACGTGGGATCTGCTGGAGGGCGTGCCCCGCGTGGTCGACGGGCATGTGACGCCCTCAGACGCGCCCGGTTGGGGCGTGGAGTTGAACGAGGACGAGGTGGAAAAGCACCCCTACGGCGAGCGCAATTTCCTGCGCCTGTTCGAAGAGGGATGGGAGACGCGCAAGCCGCCCGAGACAACCTGATCCTCAGGAGGTATCGCATGGGACGAGCCATCAAGCTGGGCGTCATCGGCGCGGGCAGCGCCGAGTTCTCGCTGGGTCTGGTACGCGACCTGTGCGTGGCCGAATCGCTCCGGGGGAGCACAGTCACGTTCATGGACATAGACGGCGCGCGCCTGGCCATGATCCACCGCCTGGCACAACGCTATGCTGACGAACTGGGAGTGGACCTCTCCTTTGAGGCCACCCTCTCCCGTGAAGAGGCGCTGCACGAGGCGGACTTTATCATCAATACCGCGCTGGTCGGTTCCCATGGGCTGGGAGAGGCCTGGCGTGATGAAGCAGAGAAGCTGGGGTATTATCGGGGTCTGCGCCATGCCGTCAACATGCACCAGTACGATCTGATGCTCTCTGTCGCTCGCGACATGGAGCGCCTCTGTCCCAACGCCTGGCTGATCCAGAGCTCGAATCCGGTGTTCGAGGGATGCACCCTCATGACCCGCGAGACCGGCATCCGCGTCGTGGGCCTGTGCCACGGCTTTTACGGCTATCGCCAGCTCTGCGAGGCGCTGAAGGTACCCGCCGACGAGGTCCAGTGGCAGGCGCCCGGCGTCAACCACTGGATCTATCTCACCGAGTTCCGCCACCAGGGCAAGGACCTGTACCCCCGGCTGAATGCTTGGATCGAGGAGCGGGCCGAGGCCTACTGGCAGACATTCCGGGGCGAGTTGGGAGATACCCAGCTCTCCCGCGCTGCGGTCGACCACTATCGTCGGGTGGGGCTGATGCCCATCGGCGACGCCTCGCGCACCTTTTCCGAGTGGTACTATCACACAGACCTGGAAACCAAGCGCGCGTGGTACGGGTGGCTTGGCGGGTTCGACAGCGAGATCGGCTGGAGCCATTACCTGCGCCGGCTGGAGGAGCGAGTGGCGCGCATTCGAGAGGTGGCGCAAGATGCCTCGCTCCGGGTGAGCGATGTGTACCCCCCTGGCGACCCTCATGAGCTGCACATTGCCGTGCTGGATTCCATCGCCAACGATCAGCCGCGCATCCTGCAGGTCAACGTCCCCAACCGGGGCGCCATCGCCGGCATCGCCGATGACGTGGTGGTGGAGGGCAAGGCGCTGGTGGATGGCAGCGGTATCAGGCTGCTGCAGACTGGTCGGCTACCGGACAAGCTCATGCAGATGGTGCTGCTGGCCAGGATCGCCAAGGCCGAAAAGGAGCTGCTGGCCTACCGCACCGGCGACCGCGCCGTGCTAACAAGCTGCATCCTGGATGAGCAGGCCACGCGCTCGCTAAAGCATGCCGAGCAGACTGTGGACCGCATGCTCGCTTTCCCCGGCAACGAGGCCCTGGCACAGCGCTTTGGTAAACAGTCATCGTCGCTGCCCGAGTATGTGCTCCCGCCCCTTGACGAGTCGCGCTGACAGACGCGTCTACAGGCTGCTGTGCTCCGTCCGGGCGAGGAACTCGTCTTGCAGGGCACGGCCCAGGTCCAGAACGGCCCCAACCGCGTCGCCGAGGCAGGCAGGCGTGACCCTGCCGCCACGGTACCCATGCGCCCCAGAGTGCCCCCACACCTCACAGAAGCTCACCCGTCGGACCATGCCCGTGCGCACACATTGGCTGAGACCTCCACCAACGTGTCTGCGCTCATGCGTAGACTCACTGTCATATCGGGTACCTGTTGGTGTACAATAGGCGCAAGTCCGGTATAAAGGTGGTACAGCTGTCCGGGCTGTCTGGGCCGGAATGGGGGATGGCATAGCCGATACGGTCCACGTAGTGATCGACCGGCCAATGCGCACCGCACGCATGTCGCTCCACACGACCTGTGCCTCGGGCCCGATAGGCTTGCCAGGCGGCTATTTGCCTGCAGAAGGAGGTGATGCTAGAAAGAGAGTGCACCATACGCGGCGGGGCAGACACAAAGATGCTGCATGGGACAAGTGCGCGTCTCCATCGAGGGACACGACAGGATGGACAGTGGTGTCGTCCGGTCGCTGTGAGGCGAGTCGTACACCGCACAGGAGGATATGAACGATGCAGGGTAACAAAACGAGGGCGTTCACACTGTTATCGTGGCTGGTGCTGACAGCGCTTCTGGTGACCAGCCTGGGCGTGATGCCAGCAAGCGCCCAGCCAACAAACCTGGGCGCCGGTGGCGAATATATCGTGCTGTTCGCCAACTCTAGTATTCCCGCGCGGGCAGCCGCGCAGGTGCAGGCCGCCGGTGGAACCATCGTGAATGAGGTGCCTCAGATCGGCATGCTGGTGGTGACCGCCGACGCCGACTTTCCGGCGCGGGCACGGCACATCTCTGGCGTTTCCGAGGTGGGGCCGAATGTCATGTTGACTCTCGACCTTCCCGCAGAGAGAATCGTTCGGGATGATCTCCTGGTGGAAGGGATCGAGGACAACGACCTGTATGTCGCTTATCAGTGGGACATTAGGCGAGTCGGTGGGGATGCCGACACCTGGGCTATCCAAAAGGGCGGGGGCGCCACCGTCGCGGTGCTGGATACCGGCGTCTTTGCCGCCCATCCGGACATCGCCCCCAACTATGCCTATGGGAAGGACTTGGTTGACATTACGATTGAGCTTCCCCCCGGCTGGATCATGTGGGACCAGGGCGGCCCCCAGGATTATAATGGCCATGGGACCCACGTGGCCGGATCGATCGCGGGAGCGATCACATCAGGGCGCATCATCGGTGTCGCGCCAGAGGCCAGCATCGCCAACTACAAGGTCATGATCGCTGTGATCACAGATGAGAACATTGCCACGGGCATTGGCTTTCAGTCCTGGATCGTGGACGGGATCGTCACTGCAGCTGATGACGGCGTCGACGTGATCAATATGAGCCTCGGCGGCTGGCGCTACATGAACGAGCCTGGCGGCGCAGCGGCGTACGTGTCCTACGTGCGGGCCACCCAATACGCCCGGCAGCAGGGCACCCTGGTAGTGGCCTCTTCCGGCAACAGCGCGCTTGACCTGACGGCGATCCGACCGGTCTTTCATGTGCCTTCAGGCACTCCCGCCGCCATGTCGATCAACGCTACCGGCCCGGATGACTCGCTGGCCTTTTACAGTAACTATGGGGCCTCAGAGACGCGGGTGGTGGCGCCCGGTGGTGACATCTCCAATATGCCGCTCAGCATGTGCCTGAGCGCGTACAGCCCGCTCAACGCGTGGGCGCCCGGCGCAGGCTGGGTCTTTTCCATCGGCACCAGCATGGCCGCCCCCAAGGTGGCTGGCGTGGCTGCCCTGATCTATGCCCAGAACCCCGGCATCAGCCCCGCACAGGTCGAGGCCCTGCTCGTGCAGACGGCCGACCCCGTGGGGGATCCCGGATTCAGCGCAGAGTTTGGCCACGGCATGGTCCATGCCTATCGGGCGCTGACGGCAGACCGATCAACGCGCTAGAGCAGACACATGCAACAACAAAAGGAGGGCGCATATGCTGTGCGCCCTCCTTTGCTGAATCGCCCGGGCGACAGGTCTCTAGACAGCAGCCAGAGATCAGGCCTCAAAAGCTACTGTGCTCGGTGCGGGCGATGATCTCGTCCTGCAGGGCGCGGCCCAGGTCGCAGAAATAGTCGCTGTAGCCCGCCACCCGCACGATCAGGTTGCGATGGACGGCGGGGTCGGCCTGGGCGACTCGCAAAGTCGCTGCATCCACCACGTTGAACTGGATGTGGTGGCCATCCAGCCCGAAATAGGCGCGCACCAGGTGCACCAGGTTGTCCAGGTCCTCTTCGGTGCGCAACAGTTGCGGAGCCAGCTTTTGGTTGAGCAGGGTGCCGCCTGTGCGCACATGGTCCATCTTGGCGGCCGAACGAATCACCGCCGTGGGGCCGCGCCGGTCGGCGCCCTGCACAGGCGAGATCCCCTCTGACAGGGGCGTCCCGGCCCGGCGCCCGTCGGGCGTGGCCCCGGTCACCGCCCCAAAGTAGACGTGGACGGTCGTGGGCAGCATGTTGACGCGATAGGTGCCGCCGCGGGTGTTGGGACGCCCCTCGACGGCGCGATAGTAAGCCTCGAACACGGCCTGCATCAGCTCGTCGGCGCGATCATCGTCATTGCCGTACTTGGGCGCGCGGTTCAGGAGCTGCTGGCGCAGCCGCTCCTGCCCGGCGAAATCGGCATCCAGCGCGGCCATCAGCTCGGGCAGCGATAGGGCGCCCTCCTCATAGACCTGGTGCTTGATAGCGGCCATGGCGTCGGCCATGGTGCCAAGGCCCACTCCCTGGATGTAGGAAGTGTTATAGCGCGCGCCGCCATCGTGATAGTCGCGCCCCCTGGCGATACAGTCGTCGATCAGCACCGACAGGAAAGGCGCGGGCATCTGCTCGGCATAGAGACGCTCGATCACCTGATTCCCGCGCACCTTGACGTCGATCCAGAACCCAAGCTGCCGCTCAAAGGCCGCCATAACGTCGTCGAACGTCGCCAAGGTGGCTGGATCGCCGCTGCGGGGGCCGATCTGGCGGCCGGTGCGCGGGTCGTGGCCGTTGTGCAGCGTGAGCTCCAGCACCTTGGGCAGGTTGAAATAGCCGGTGAGGTTATAGTTCTCTTTGCCAAAGGCGCCCGTCTCGACGCAACCGCTGGTGCCGCCCTGGCGCGCATCCAGGATCGTCTTGCCCTGGCGCAGCAGCTCTTGCACCACCAGGTCGTTGTTGAACACCGATGGCTGGCCAAAGCCGGTGCGGATGATGCGCCCCGCCCGCTTGATGAATGCGTCGGGGTTCCGCCGGCTCACATGGATCGAGGCGCTGGGCTGAAGCAGCCGCATCTCCTCGACCACATCCAGCAGTAGATAGGTAACCTCATTCACCCCATCAGAGCCGTCAGGGCGCACGCCTCCCAGGTTGATCTGGGCGAAATCGGTATAGGTGCCGCTCTCCTCGGCAGTGACCCCCACCTTGGGCGGCGCAGGCTGGTTGTTGAACTTGCACCACAGACACTGGAGCAGCTCCTCGGCCTGATCTCGGGTCAGCGACCCGTCGGCCAGCCCGCGCTGGTAGTAAGGCAGCAGGTGCTGGTCCAGCTTGCCCGGAGAAAAGGCGTCCCACGGGTTGAGCTCCAGCGTCACGCCCAAGTGTATGAACCAGTAGGCCTGCAGCGCCTCGTGGAAATCGCGCGGGGGGTGCTCGGGCACGTGCCGGCACACGGCGGCGATGCGCTCCAGATCGTCGCGACGGGCCAGGTCTGACTCGGCCTTGGCCAATGCGAGAGCCTCGGCGGCATAACGGTGGGCCAGCGCGATCACCGCCTCGGCGCAGAGGGCCATGGCGCGCAACTGCTCCTGCTTGGCCAGGGCCTCCGGATCGCTCAGAAAATCGAGGCCGTCCAGGGCTCGCTGGATCTCGTCCAGCAGCCCCCGCAGCCCCTGGTGATAGAGCTTGTCGTCCAGGACGGTATGCCCGGGAGAGCGCTGCTCCATGAACTCGGTAAATACGCCCGCCTCGTAGCCCGCAAGCCAGTCGTCGGTCATCTGGCTGAAAATCAACTCACGCAGGGTGCGCCCCCGCCAAAAGGGGATGATCTCGCTCTCATAGGACTGACGGGCCGCATCGCTCACCTGAAAGGACGTCTTTTCGCGGGAATCAAGCAGATCGAGATCATCGAGGGTGTGGCAACAGAGCTCGGGATAGGTGGGCGCCGCTTTGGGAATCGGCCCTTTTTCGCCCACGATCAGCTCGTCGGGATCGATATAGATGCTGAGATTACGCAGGAGGTGGCGAAATGCCAGGGCACGCCGTCTGGGTGCCGACATGAGGCGCGCATCATCGCGATAAAAGGCGGTCATATGCTCGGCCCGCTCGCTGGACAGCGTCGGAACGGCGTCCAGACTGCGCTGACGCAGGCGAGCCACGCGCTCAGTCATAGGCATACGATTGACCTCCTGGCGGATCATCGTGAGTCTGCCCCCATGATACCACAAGCCGAAAACCAGAGGTAAAGCGAGCACGAGCGCCGCAGGGCCGTTCGACAGACAGCCTCATCACGCGTATAAATAGAGGCCAGTCGAGCTCACCCTTTTGGAGAGCAGCTCCCATGATATGCCCATATTCCTGTCAGCGCCTTATCACGGTCCCTCATGTGAGCCGCCTTGTGGCACATAGCCGGGGCATGTCTGCGCACGGACCTGCGCGAGCGGGGCATTCATGAGCGGGAGCGTGACGGAAGCGGCCGCCCAGACCCCACGAGACGGCGCCCCCCCTGCCCGCTTTGCGGTGAACGTACTGCAGTTGGCCTCGGGGGCGGCCCTGGCCCAGGTGCTGGCCTTTGCCCTGGTGCCGGTTATTGCCCGGCTCTATTCGCCCGACACCTTTGGCGCTGCGGCGACCTTTGCCGCGGTGCTGACCATCCTCAACTCGGTGGTGACACTCCGCTACGAGATGGCGATTCTCTTGCCGGAGAGCGATCGCGCGGCGGCGGCGCTGGCCTGGGGCAGCCTGCTGGTGGTAGCCCTCTTGAGCGGCCTGCTCTACCTGCTCATCAGCCTTCATACCCCTGCAAGGGAAGGCTCTGCTCTTGGGCTGATTCCCCATATCGAGCTGTTGCCTCTCGCGATCCTGCTGGGTGGCGTCACCCTGGTATTGACTCACTGGGGCATCCGCCAAGGGCGCTTTGGCCTGCTCTCGACGAAACGCGTCGTCTCGGCGTCGGTGGCCGAGGTGGGGCGACTAGCCTTGGGCGTGCTGGGACATGACGTTCCGGGCAGCCTGATCGTGGCCAACATCATCGGCGTTGCCATGGGGATCCTGATTCTGGTGGGCGGGTTTCGCCGCCAGTTGGGGCTGTTCCTGCAGCCACGGTTGACCGAAGCGCTGTCAGGCCTGCGCGATTACATCAAGTTTCCGCTCTTTGCCTCCTGGGCCACGGTGCTGAACGCCCTTTCGCACCAGATGACGCCCATCGTGCTGGGGATCTTTTTCGCGTCTCACGTGGTTGGCCACTATGCACAGGCCAATCGGATCACGGTCACGCCTCTGATCCTGATGAGCGCAGCCATCACCCAGGTGTTTGCCCAGAGAGCGGCCCGCGCCCGACGCGAGGGCACTCTGGCCGGCCTGACGACGGCGACAGCCCGGAATATGCTGCGGCTGGCCTGGTATCCAGCCGTGGCCCTGTTCCTACTGGGGCCCGAACTCACCATCTGGTTCCTTGGAGCGCAATGGACAGAGGCGGGCCGCTATGTCCGCATTCTATCGGTGTGGATGCTCGTCACGCTGGTAAGCGACCCGCTTTCCGCGCTGTATGCGATCCTCGAGCGCCAGGAGATCGGTCTAGGGCTCAACATCACACTTCTGCTGCTGCGGGCAGGCGGGCTGGTGATCGGAGGCCTCCGCGGTGATCCGGTGTTGGCGCTGACGCTGTTCGCAGGCACCGGAGCATTGCTGAACCTGGCCCAGGCCGTACTCCTGGTGCGTCTGGCCGGCGGTCGGCTGCTGCCCGCCGCAGCTACGGCTCTGTTGTGCCTTGGCTTTACGCTTCCCCTGCTGCTGCTGACGTTAGCGCGGCCCCTGGCAGGCCCATCGCCTGGGGTCGCCGTGTACCTGGCATTGGCCGGCGCCTTGTGCTATGGCGGGCTATGGCTCGCCGCGGACCGGTCGCTCCGCGGGCTTGTGGGCGATACCCTGCAGGGCTTGCGACAAAGCTTTTCCGGCACACGCACAGGGCAGCAGCTAGCGACGCCCCGTGCGGGCGAGGCAGATGAGGGCTGATAGCGATGCGCCTCGCCTTGGATTGTCGCTATATACAGGATCACTTTCCTGGGATCGGTCGCTACACATACGAGCTAGCGCGCCATCTGCCAGCCCTGGCACCGGAAAGCGAGTTCCTGCTGCTGACCAACCCGGGGGCCTCGAATACGCGCTTTGCCCTGGATAGGATCATGAATCGGGACAATGTGCGCGCGGTGCCCGTGCCAGCGAGCCCCTTTTTGCCACGTCAACAGTGGGCGGTCCGACGCGCGGTATCTGGCTATGGCGCCGAACTCTACCACTCGCCTTACTACCTGATGCCCTATGCCTTGCCCTGCCACATGGTGGCCACCATCCACGACCTGATCCCCCTGCGCTTTCCCCAGTCCCTGGCCCGCCCCCGACTGGCGCCCCTGTTCAACCTGCTGACTCGCCTCTGCGCCTGGCGCGCGGCTCACCTGATTGTGGACTCGGATGCGACGCGAGACGATCTTGTCCGTGAGCGGATCAGTACGCGGGACAGAATGACGCGGGTTCATCTGGGCGTAGACCCTCAGTTCAGCCCCCAGCCCACCGGCGAGGTCACACGCTATTGTGAGCAGGCCAGACTCACCAGCCCCTATCTGCTCTATCTGGGCAGCAACAAGCCCCACAAGAACCTGGCAGCCCTCTTGCGGGCCTGGGCCCTGGTGACAGAGTCTCTGCGTCAGGAGCATACGCTGGTGCTGGCCGGCCACAGGGATGCCCGGTACGCAGAAGAGCGCGTATTGGTCGAATCGCTGGGCGTAGGTGAGAGCGTGCGCTGGTTGGGGAGCGTGCCCGAGCACGAGTTGCCCCTGCTTTACGCAGGCGCCAAGGGGTTTGTCTTTCCCTCATTATATGAGGGCTTTGGCCTGCCCATACTAGAGGCGATGGCCTGCGGGACGCCGGTGGCCTGCGCTCGTGCCTCGTCGATGCCCGAGATCGCAGAGGATGCAGCGCTGCTCTTTGACCCTGCGCAGGAGCGAGAGATCGCGGATGCGCTTGCGCGGCTGCTGTCTGACGCGCCATTGCGCCGCCGGCTCACAGAACGAGGACTGGCGCGGGCACAGGCGTTCACCTGGGAGCGCACCGCCGCCGAGACACTGGCGGTCTACCGACGCGTCGCTCGCGCCAGCACCTGATCCGCGAGCGGATGCCCGGGTGACGCACGGCCTTCCCAAGACATAATGGGGCTCTGATTGCGCCTCCACAAACGAACACAGCCCCTGCAAAAAGGGGCTGTGTATAAACTGTTATGGGGAGCGTAAAGCGATCGCGTCAGCTCTTGTAGCGGTAGACGATGCGGCCACGGGTCAGGTCATAGGGAGAGAGCTCGATACGCACCCGGTCTCCCAGGAGAATACGAATATAATACTTGCGCATCTTGCCCGAAATATACGCAAGCACCTCATGGCCGTTGTCCAACTCTACACGAAACTGGGTATTGGGCAGGGCTTCGACAATCGTGCCCTCCACAACCACTTTTTGCTGACTAGCTTTTGTCATCGGATTCGATCTACTCCCCTCAAAACACAGAATACGCATCGATATCTGCGTCTCGAAACAATGGCCTCATAAACTACAAATCATAGTATACCATCTCGCACGCCAAGCGTCAAGAAGAAAACTGCATGTCGCGGTTTTCGTGCTGCCTTGGACTTCCGCTTGACGCAAGACGCTCCCTGGGTGATACTCGCGCCACGAATCCATGCACAATCGGAGGGAACCATGCTCAGATATCGACTCACCCACCCCCAGATCCTTGCCGCACTGGCTGCCGCCGGTCACGGCTCACAGGTGCTCATCGCCGACGGAAACTATCCTTTTACCACCGGCGCCAACCCGGTCGCCACCCACGCCTACCTGAACCTGACGCGGGGCAGCGCACCGGTGGACGAGGTGCTGGCTGTGGTAGCCGATGCCATCGTCATCGAGGCGGCCCATGTCATGGTGCCCGATGAGGGGCCAGAGCCCCCTATTTTCGAGGCCTTTCGCCAGCATCTGCCCCAGGGTATGGAACTACAGCCCCTGGACCGCTTTGGGTTCTACGAGGCGGCTCTCAGCCCCAACGTGGCGCTGATCATTGCCACGGGCGAGCAGCGCATCTATGCCAACATCCTGCTGACCATCGGCGTGGTCCCGCCCGATGCCTGAACCGGTCGCGACATGCACAGGCCCCCGCCACCTGGCGCGGTAGCGGGCGCATTGGGCTGAATCAACCCGACGGATTCTACTGTCGGCCCCTAATTACTCTGGCGGGAGACGCCAGCTATTAGCGATCTCGAGCATGGGGGTGTTTACGTCAAAGGATAGCGTATCCTCGGTGATGTTGGTGGCAAACCAAAAGACATGTTTGACGTAGGGATCATAGAGCGTGGCGATATCATAGTTCCTCACGTCGGTAGCATACTCTTCGCGTGTTGTACCAAAATCCCGATAACCGCGCTGAATGTG
>SLPC01000079.1 GCA_007132185.1 Anaerolineae bacterium
CAATCCGGCTGCGTGGCGCCTGATGTTTGATGTCTTGCCGCATGAGAACATCGGGCTCGAGTGGGAACCGTGTCACCAAATGACCCAGCTCATCGATCCGATTCCGCAGATAAAGGACTGGTGCCACAAGTTTGTGCACGTGCACGGCAAGTGCGCAACGATTCTGTGGGATGTCGTCCGACGCGACGGCATTGGTGGCAAGTCGCAGTTTGTGTTTCACCGTACGCCAGGGTTTGGGGACTGTGATTGGACCAGGATCATCAGCCTCCTGCGTATGCATGGCTATACGGGAACCATTGATATCGAGGGCTGGCACGATCCGGTCTATCGCGGCGACCTGGAGATGACGGGGCAGGTGCATGGCCTGGAATACCTGAAGCTTTGTCGAGGTGGCGAGTACCGCGAGAATCCCTAATCGACACCATGATACCGACGTGCTGCGGAACGCCATTCTACCAGAGCCGCATCCTATGTGTACACGCTAGTAGGGGATCATGATCTGAGTGCCTCACGTATGACCAGGGTCATAGGCTGAGCTCTCAGTTCTGGCCTGAGCTGCAGACCACGGGGAGCCTTCTGATACTTGATCATGGTATAGAAGGCTCTCGCGCTATTCAGCGAACTGGTCCGCCAGGCTCGGGCGAGTGCGGCAAAGACGGTCCCCGACAAAGTCAATCGCAAGCATTCGCACCCGTTAGCCTGAGCCTCACCTCGCCAGCGCCCGCTCGATGGCCTCGGTCGCCTGGGCATCGCCATTATCCAGCGCATGGGCATAGATCGTCAGCGTGATGGCCGCATTCGCGTGGCCGAGTCGCTTGCTGACGGCTGTGATAGGCAAGCCCTCGGATATGAGCAAACTTGCATGTAGGTGACGCAAGCTGTGGGGCGTCATCCTCGGCAGCCCCAGACGCTCGCACTCACGGCGCATAACTGCCTCCACGGTGCATGCTACCAGAACAGCCCCGCGATTGCCTCTGAACACCTGCTGGCCTCCCCCGGTCGCCAGAGATTGCTCAGCGAGACGGCGCAGGACCTCCACGGCATCAGGGGGCAAACTGATGGTTCGTTCACCAGCCTCGGTCTTGGGTGACGTGGTGACCATCTGCCCCTTGATGCGGGCGGTGGTCTTGTTAATGCGCACCGTGCGGGCTGTCAGATCCACATCGTTCCACGTGAGGGCCAGCAATTCCCCGATGCGAGCGCCCGTGCTCAGTGCCACAATCCACACAGGATAGAGCCAATGGGTGCGGGTTCCATCGAGAAATCGATTCAGCTCCTGCTTGGTCCACACCGCCTTGCGCGGTGCGCGATAGCGCGGTCGGTCTACCCGATGACAGGGATTGGCTCCGAGCCAGCCCCAGCGCACGGCCAGGGTGAATGCCGGCGCAAGCACCTGATGGATCTTGAGAGCGGTGCGATGCTTGCCCTGGCTCTGCCAGGTGATGTATAGCCGCTGGATACGGTCAGGGGTGACGCGGGAGAGGCGCAACTTGCCCAGCGTGGGGAGCACGTAATGGTCAGCAGTATTCTGATAGTCAAAAAGGGTCCGAGCCTTGACGGTGACGGCCTTGACGGCCAGCCACGCTTCGAGCAGGTCAGCCAGGGTCCTTCGGCCAGGATCGGGCAGCTGTCCAGCTTGCATCGCCTGTTGCTTCAGCTCGTCCAGCTTGATAACCGCGGCACGACGCGTCTTGCCATAGGCAGTCCGGCGCCGACCATCGATTTGGATCGACGCTTGCCAGAGGCCGTCTTTGCGCTGGGTGATAGAGCCCTCGCCACGGCTGCGATGTCCACTCTTGGGCATGGGAATCTCCTTTCTTTCACTGTGTCCCATGCCCCGGCAATGCTGTAAAACTGCTGTAGACCGCTCTGACGGGCCTACCTACTATATATAGTGGTATAGTTCGATTCCATCTACTACATCTAGTGGTCTCCCAACCCTACGTCCTTTGGAGTTACCTTCGAATCCGTAGGTTGCAGGTTCGACCCCTGCTGGGCGCACTAATTGTAGTAGGTAGAGTGTGCTATGCCACTGTATATAGTGGTTCTTATACTTCTCCGAGCTGTGTGCGGCCTACAGCCGTGCTGTACGGACTGAGACTGCACTGAGGTGACCTCGGTTACCGCTCGAACTAGCCTGTGGCTTCTTTCCCCAGATTCGGTCTCGCATAGTCAGCGGCATCCCTCCGGTCGCCAAAGCATCCTTCACGCGGGCGACATATGCGAGCTTTCTACGCAAACTCGCTTTGCTCTATTCGATTGCATATGCACTGTTGCTCAGTCGACATGATCGCAGGGGGATGTCCTTGCGTGGCCATCCATTTCTGCTCGCGCGTGCCGGCCCCTTGATAGGAGCGTGCCTGCCCTCGTAAGCGAAGGCCGACCGCGCCACGGCATCGGCCATCGCACACTCAAACCACCCTAGAGCAAGAGCAGGTCCTGATATGCCTTTGGCGCATGCATGAGCCTGCCATCTACCGCGTAAACATCAACAGGCACAGTGTTGGAGTAGCGGCTATTAGCCATGAGACAGCGTGGATGGAGCAGTTTGCTGGACTCTTCGAGCAAAGGTGATGCCACAAGTTAGCTTGGCCAGACCCTCCTTTCCATACTCTTGACTATACGGGTTAGTTATGTATGCTAGACTTGTGTAGGATGCACAACGTAAGATCACCCAGGCAGCATCTCGACCTCGACACAGGGCTCTTTCTTGGAGGCAGGATCATGCGGGTTAGGCAAAGCATTTGTTGGGCCGCACTCTTGCTTGTGGCTAGTCTGTTTATGATCTCCTCCTCTGGATGCACGCCTCTCATCTCCATGCCTAGTCCCAATGAGCGCATCACAGCCGAGCGTGCATGGGCAGTGGTCGAGCCGCATATTCTAGCCTGGAGTGACACCGCGCAACTGGTCTCCGTACGTTTTCGTCAGCCAATCGAGATCACCGAGTTCGATGATGAGACCTGCGATGGCGCAGCTACCGGATGGCTCTTTTTGGTTGCCAGCAGCGACGGGGCGGATTACTGGAGCTTTGTGCTGGATACATCGAGAGAGCCCGTTGACGTTACGATGGCGGAGGAGCAACGCCCCCTACGGCACGGCATCGTGCAGGCAGACACATGGTCTCTAGACAGTGATAGCGCAATGCATCAAGCGCTGGATAGCGGATTGCAGCAGTGGTTGTCGGTGCGTTTCGCGGCCGAACCAGAACTGGCGGTTCAGCTCACGATGGAGCTTCGCGCGGATCCTGCGGGCGCTACCTTTTGGCGCGTGTACGCTGGACAGGATGTAGAGAGAATAGAGATAGATATCGATGCGATTCAGGGTGAGATGCTTTCCCATGAGGAGTGGGAAGACTGTCCCATCTGTGGCTTCTGAACTCTCTTGTACAGAAACCTTCGCAAGCCTTCAGAGATGATGGACGTCATGCAATAGTCTGTTCATGCCGTGCGTTCTCGATTCTGTGCTCTTGCTGCCAGTTGATAGCGGTATATCTGGGAATCCAGCCACACTATCACTGCACCAGGATAGCCTCTCTCAACCCTACTGCAGTGTCCTGCAGCCAGTTCTTTGTGTACCATTGGTCAATATGGCGATTCTGTGACGCTCTATTCACGGGCAGTCGCTTGTCTTGATCGAGATGGGTTGGACAAGCTCGCTGTTGATACTGCCTCGGGGCCCAGACGCGTACTCGATCGACTATGCCAGCCGGTATCAGCGCGCTTTGTGCCCTCTAGCGGCTTTCTATGAGGCTTCCAGGGACAATGCGGAAGCATGCAATACTGGCTCTATTAGCATATAGGGCAGAGCGTTGAAGGAGAGAGCTATGCTGAGTGGAACTGGTGCGGCCGACAGGACCCCGGCGATCGTCAACAGTCAGAGCCTACGGCATCGGTGTCTTGTAGGAACTCTTGCTGGCTTGCTGGTGGTGGGTACAGGCCTCTCAATGGTCAGCCAGGTTCTGAGCCTTGGTGACGTGCCACTCATCGTGGGCTGGCTGAGCATCTTGCTCGCCATGGCCTCTATAGGGGGCCTCGTCCGGTGGGGACAGCCCGTCGTTATGCTGTTGATCAGTGGCCTTGCCGGGTTGATCCTGCTTTCCGCCTGGTGGCTCCGCTCTGCCTCTGCACTCTCTCTTCTGGCGATCTGCCCGGTTCTGGTCCTCATCTTTTACGGATGGAGAGAGGCAACGCTATGCGCGATCCTATGCGCCATCGCCGTAATTGTGACCGGCAGGGCGCTGCAGGACGCACTAGCTGGCACTGTCGCGATACTGCTACTCGCGGTCATGACACCCCTCGCAACGGTCGGCCTACAGCTCGCTGAGGAGATCGCTCAGTGGGCCGAAGCGCGCTGGTTCGAAGGCCGTCGAGAGTTGGACGAGGCGCAAGATCAGCGGCTCCGGCTCAAAGAGGTCCAGCAGGATCTGGTGCAAGCCAACACCGAGCTGGCGCGCCTTACAGAGCGTCTGCAGGCCATGCGGCGTGTCGCCGAGGACAGTCGCCGCGCAAAGGAAGAATTCGTGGCGAATGTCAGCCATGAACTGCGCACCCCTCTGAATATGATCATCGGCTTTGCCGAGATCATCTCTGAGGTACCGGACAGCTACGGCATTCTTCCTCCAAGGCTTCTCGCAGACATTGAGGTCATTCTCAACAACAGCAGACACTTGTCCAGCCTGGTCGACGATGTTTTGGATCTCAGCCAAGCAGAGACGGGCCGGATGGCCCTCAGTCCGCGTCAGGTCTCTGTCAGCAATGTAGTCGCTACAGCTATATCGACGGTGAGCGCGCTATTTCAGAAGCGCGGTCTGTGGTTGCGTTCGGAGATTTCGCCCGATCTGATAGCCGTGTGCGATGAAGTGCGCATTCGACAGGTAATCGTGAATCTGTTGAGCAATGCTGGGCGCTACACTCGCAAGGGAGGGGCCACCGTGCGGGCCTGGACTGACAAAGATGCCCTTGTCATCTCGGTGGAGGATACCGGCTCCGGCATCGCCCCTGAGAAGCAAGAGGCCGTTTTCGAGCCATTCCGACGTCTTGAGGGGGAGCGAGATAGCGAGAGCAAGGGCAGCGGCCTTGGGTTGGCAATCAGCCGGCGGTTTGTGGAGATGCATGGCGGAGAGATGTGGCTGACGAGCCAAGAGAATCAGGGCTCGACCTTTTTCTTTACCCTTCCTCTCAACGGGGTGCCTCTTCCTGAGCCAACTACACCCACCGCCGGCCGATGGTTCAACCCCTATCAGACTTACGAGGAACGACAGAGACCCTCCTCTGCGCCCTCGCCACATCTGAGGCCGCGTTTCGTCATTGTAGAGCGTGGAGAGATACTACGTCGACTGTTGGCTAGATATCAGGGAGACGTAGAGATCGTCACGGCGCACACCATCGACGAGGCAGTGATGCTTTGCCAGCGTGTGCCCGCCCAGGCCCTGATCGTGAATCATCCCGATCTGCATTACGTGCATCAGCATGCCATAGATCCGGCCGAGCTTCCCTACGGTGTTCCGGTCCTCACCTGTTGGGTGCCAGACAGCACGACGGCCGCGGAGGAGTTGGGCGTCGCAGAGTACATGATCAAGCCTCTGGATCGGGCTCAGCTATTGAAGGCTGTCTCGCGAGTGGACCTTGCTGGCGATACGGTGCTCATTGTGGATGACGAGCCAGACGCTGTGCATCTACTCTCTCGGATTCTCTCGTCTGCCGAGGACCAGATCCGGATCATCTCTGCCGGCTCGGGCCGTGAAGCTCTCGAGTTGATGCACAGGCGACGTCCTGGCCTCGTGTTGCTTGACCTGATCATGCATGGGGTGGATGGCTACAGCGTACTGCGAACCAAGCGCGATGATCCCGCCATCGCTGACATCCCGGTCATAGCTGTATCGGCGCAAGACCCCATCCGGGGGCCGATCGCCAGCAACTATCTAGGCATCGCGCGCAGTGGCGGCCTGTCTACGCAGGAGCTGCTGAGTGCGATCTCAACCGTTACTGCCCTTCTTTCACCGCCTGATCGACTAGATGATCCAGAGCTCGGCAGAGTTCCTGCCGCTTGAAGGGCTTGTGCACATAGGCCATAGCACCCAGTGAAAGAGCAAGCTCGCGCTCTGTCAAGATCGTGCATACCAGTACGGGAATGTGCCGAGTAACCGGATGCTGTCGCAGCCTCTGCAGACACTCCCATCCATCAACCTCCGGCATGAACACGTCCAGGATAATGGCCCGCGGTGCATAGCACGATGCGAGCTCAAAAGCGTGATCAATGTCCAGACTACTGTGTACCTGGTATGGCGTGCCCATCAAGCAATGTCCTATCAGACGCACGGTATCGATGTTGTCCTCGATGACGAGAATGGGGATCTTTTCGACGGCAGGGAATGATAGGATCGTTCTAAGAGAGGCCGAGCTCAGTCTGAGGTTGAGATTGCCCCCCCCAGCCTCGACGATGCGCCGCACCAGGGCAATGCTCTCACTATCCTCGGGAGAAAGCGGAGCAATGTCTGACTCCTTCACGTGAGCCAGTATCTCGAGCTCCACGAGCCAATCCTTATCCCGTAGCGAGAGCTCAATCGATTCCTTGTTGGCATGCCGCAGGGCCAGGGACAGTAGAATCATCAGAGTTTGACGTACAGCCACCTTGTTGATCGTCACAAGGCAATCTTGCTCGGGCTCGGCGTAACGGATGCTGATGCCGAACTGCTCTGCCATGGGCGTAATCAGCTCGATGCCTTCCAGCACAACCCTGGCCAGATCACACGGGGTGGCCTCGCTATCACCGGATAGCCACGATAGCTCAGCTTCCACTGTGGGAGGGTCCTGCAAAACGTCGTGGGTGCGCTGTTGCGCCGGATAGTCCCAGGAGCCCGCGGCACTCCCCTTGAGGATGGCCCGAGCCAGCGACACGACCGCCTTGTGCTCCTCACGCCGAAGGTGGCGGACGCTCAGTCCTACCTGGTCCGCTACTTCCAACTGGGTGTAGCCTCGAACATATCTGTGAAAGAGGACGTGATAGTCACGCCAGGGGCGCGTATCTGGGGGGATGGTATCTTCGGGGCGCATGGCACGAATCGTGTCGCAGAGCAGATGTCTGAGAGACACCCCGATATCCTGATCAACTTGGGTGTCGACCAGGCACGCCAGAGGGCTCTGGCGAAGCGCGTCAGGATCATAGAGATGCCGTAGAGCATGCTGCACATCACACACCAGAGCGTCTATGCTGCTCATGGCCCCTCTTTGTCCGCAAAATGTCCTCTGCTCGGACAGCCAAGCACTTGGGCTTACGCTACGATTATACCGAAGGCGCACTGTGGAATCAACTAGAGCCAGTGTGCTCTGTCGGCCTACCGGGCTTTTGTGCGGGGGGACTATTGACGGTTACGTGCCGTGGAAAGGAGAAGCTACCTGATAGAGAGATCGTGGCGTGTGTCATTATGTGGATGGGGCCGGGAGATGCCTGCAAAGGGATCGCGACCTGGCCAAGATCAGCGCTGATCAAGGAGGTATCCGATGGTTGGTTCGCGAAAGTTCACCAGACGTCAAGTATTAACCATGGCGGGCATAGCTGCAGCCGGGACTCTGCTGGCATCATGCAGGCCAACGCCCACGACAGATCCGGTGGAGGCCGACGTTGCGGCCCCCGACGACGAGGCTGTACCGGCTCCAGCAGTAGTGGTCAAGCTACGCCATCAGTCGCGAGAGCCCGAGGCCGCGGCGGGAATCATGCAGTTGTGGAACGAGTTCTATCCGTGGTTCCGAGACCAGAATCCGAACATTGAGGTGGAGTGGCTGCCGCAGCCCGCGGGGTACTTTGAGCAGACCGTGGCCGAGATGGTAGC
>SLPC01000210.1 GCA_007132185.1 Anaerolineae bacterium
TCAAAGCGGCGCAGCAGGGCCAGCAGGGGCCGCGCCAGCACGCCGATGAGCAGCGCATTCCCCACGGCGCGCCCCACGTCCCACCAGAGCGAGGTCAGCAGGTAAAAGAGTGCATAGCGCTGCAGCACCTCGCCGAGCCCCATGCCGGGCGCCCAGTGCATCTCTACCTGTGCCGGCTGAAAGAGAAAGGGCCAGAACCAGATGTTCATAATGGCCCCGAACAACAGCCCCCACACCAGACCGCAGGCGACGAGAACCGCCAGCTCGATCCGGGGCCAGCGCTCCAGACGCGGAATCCAAGCCGCCGCCATACCTACCCAGCCCACGGTCATCATCTGATAGGGCAGCCAGGGCCCTACTCCCCCGCCGATGAGCGCCGAAGCCAGCAGCGACAGCGAGCCCAGCAAAAAGCCAAAGGACGCGCCGTAGGCATAGCCGCACAGGATCGGTAGCACAAAGACCGCCGAGAACCCGGCCGGGCCGGGCAACGCGCGCAACACGGCGTTCACCGCCGTCAGCATCCCCAGGATGGCCACCATCTTGGCGTTCATGACGCCGCTGCCCAGGGTGGCAAGGATGGCCCCCAGGCAGAGCATGACGATCACAATAGTGAGCAGCGGGGCCTGCTGAAGCTGCATGGCCTGTTCCGCCGAGACACCCTGCTCGCCGCTCATCAGGAAAAAGGGATAGATAAAGGCAACCACGCCGATCAGACTTGCCAATCCCAGCACCGCGTATATATAGGGGCTGCCGCGCCTCATGTCGCCTCCCCCAGCACGTCGCCCAGCGTCAGGCACCTACCATCGCCATAAAGTTGGCTGATCTGGCTGGCATAGGCCGGGTGGGCAGCCATCACCTGGCGGGTGGGCCCATCGACCAGCACGCGTCCCTGCTCCAGGATCACCATCCGATCCATGGTCTCGGCCACCAGTTCCACATCGTGGGTAGAGACGACCACCGTGCGGCCGTTGGCCCGTTCGGCCGCCAGGTAGCGCATCAGGGCCTCCTTTTGCACGCGATCCACGCCGCGGGTGGGCTCGTCCAGCAGGATAATGCGCGGCTCGGCGGCCAGAATCGCGCCCAGTGCCACCCTCTGACGCTCGCCGACACTCAGGTCCCGCGGATAGCTCTCCACATAGGGGCCGATGCCCAGCGCATCCAGGAGGCCCAGCGGCAACGTGTTTGCATCCAGGCCGTGGTTGCGCCGCGTGAACGACAGCTCCTCCTGCACCGTGTCGGCAAAGAGCAGCGCGTTGGGGTTCTGAGGCACATAGCCCACCACGCGGATCAGCTCCTCCAGCGACGTTCGGTGCGTGTCCAGTCCGCCCACTTGGACGGTGCCGCGATCGGGCTGCAAGAGCCCCACCAGATGCTTGAGTAGCGTGGTCTTGCCCGAGCCGTTGGCGCCCATAATAGCGACGGTCTCGCCCTGCCGCACCGACAGGTCCACGCCGCCCAACGCCAGGTGCCCATCATAGGCGTGCCACAGGTCGCGCACATCGATTTCGACCTCGCCAAGAGCCGGCGCAGAGGCGGTCGTGATACACCGCTCGGGCCCCTGGCCGTTCAGATGGGCGCGAGCCTCCTCGATGCTCAGCGGCAGGGGCGTCCAGCCCAGCGCGCGTCCTAGTGCCACCAGAGGCGGCGCCTGGTCGATCTGTGCCAGCATCTCCCGCGGCGAGCCCATGTGCACCGTCCCGTCGCCGGGGAGATACAGAACCTGATCGGCATAGCCCACCACTCGCTCCAGACGATGCTCGGAAAGAATGATTGTCAGGCCCAGGTCGCGGTTGAGCCTTTGAAGAGCCTGCAGCACCTCGTCGGCGGCCTGGGGGTCAAGCTGCGAAGTGGGCTCGTCCAGCACCAGGACTTGCGGCTCCAGCGTCAGCACGGAAGCCAGGGCCACCCGCTGCTTTTCGCCACCCGAGAGGGTGCTGATGCGGCGGTTGCGCAGGTGGCTGATCTCCAGCTGGGCCATCACCTGCTCGACCCGCTGGCGCATGGTATCCTGAGAGACGCCATGGTTTTCCATGGCAAAGACCAGCTCGGCCTCAACGGTATCCACTACGAACTGGGTCTCTGGGTCCTGAAAGACCAGGCCCACATAGCGGCTCATGCCCCGAGGCTGTCGCTCTATCGGGTTCTCTCCCGCGACACGCACGAGGCCGCTGATGGAGCCCCCATAAAAGTGAGGCACCAGACCGTTGAGGCAGCGCAGCAGCGTGGATTTGCCCGCCCCTGACGCGCCGATCACCAGGACCAGCGTGCCTGGCTCGATCTGCAGGTTGATCTCGCGCAGCACCGGCGCTCCCGCCCCTGGGTAGCTGAACGAAAATCGCTCAAATCGGATCATCGGCCTACACCCTGTGCCGGATCTGTCTGCGAGACGCCCTCGGCCAGGGTCACCCACCCGGGCACTGACAGCAGCATCAGGAGCAGTCCTAGCGGTGTGGAAAAGGCAGGCAGCAGACCGGCGGCGGTATAGGGCGAGTAGAGCAGATGAGCGGGATCGCTCTGGCGCAGCAATAGGACGCCGACCAGGGCCGCCAGGCTGGATAGGGCGATGGCGCTATCGCCCAATACCCAACGCTCGCGCCGATAGCGGCTGCGGCGCACGTGCTGCCCCAGGTCGTAAAAGGCATAGCCCATAAAGAGCATCGCATCGAGGATCAGCAGATCGCCCAAGATGGACCAGTCGAGCCAAAAGATGCGCACGATCATCCCCGCCAGAAACAGGAACAGGCTCAGGACCATCAGGACGCGTAGCTTGGCCTGTCGCCTCGACGAGAGGCCGCTCAACTCGCCGCCAAATCCCCGGGCATCCATCGACTCGGCCAGTTGCACCGCCCGCTCAAAGGAAGTGGTCAAGAGCGGCATCACCAGGGGCAGCGAGTCGCGCCAGCCGCGAAAGCGATGACCCCGGATCCGCTGTGCCTCGCGGATCTCGCGCGCGCTGGCCAGCATCTGAGGGATGAATGTGAGCGCAATAGAAGTCACCACGCCCGCGTGATACAAAAAGGGAGGAGCAAGCCGCAGCAGTTGGGCCGCGTCCACGGCTAGATTAAAGGTAGCAAAGATAAAGAGCAAGGTCCACAGAGCATATCCTGTGACAAAGCCGGCCAAGACAGCTTCTAGCGTGATGGGCCCGCCAACCAGCGGCCAGTGGGCGGGCAGCGCAAAGAGCACGATACGCCCCTGATGGATCATCAAGGCATTGAACGGTATGGTGATCAGCCAGATGAACAAACCCAGCTTGAGCAGAGACCGCCAACTGCCTGCCATGAGGCTCGCGTCCGCCACACCCAAATAGACGAGCCAGGTGGTCAGCACAATCAGAGTCAGATAGAGGGGATTGCGCACCGTCAACGCCAGAACCGCAGCGCACCCCGCCCAGATGAGCCAGGAAAGGGGATGTCGAATCAAGGGTGGTAATGTCCGTCGCGCATCGCCGTATCACACCGCCTAGTGTTGCGTCAGGCGTATACTATAGCGACTGTATAGGGATAGACCAAATGGCCCGGGCCCGGCCCGCATTCGCGCCGTTGGGACGCGTCAGCAGGCCCTCGTGGCAAAGCAAGAGGTCGGGGCGATGCGCATTCGCCCCGACCCCTGATTGGCGCGCTTGACTAGATCTTGTTGCGGCGTAACAGGTTGGCATTGGTCACCACCGAGATCGAGCTGGAGGCCATGGCGATCTCGGCCAACACCGGGTGCATCATGCCCACGACCGCCAGGGGAATCATGACCACGTTGTAGGCAAACGCCCAGAAAAGGTTCTGCTTGATCTTGCTAAAGGTTGCCCGCGACAGTCGGATGGCCTGCACCACGCCGTGCAGGTCGCCGCGCACCAGGGTCACATCCGACGACTCGATGGCAATGTCGGTGCCGGTGCCGATGGCGATGCCGACCTCAGCCTGGGTAAGAGCCGGCGCGTCGTTGATGCCGTCCCCCACCATGGCAACGGCGCCGTATCGCTCCTGCAGGCGCTTGATCTCGGCCACCTTGCCGTCGGGCAGCACGCCGGCCACCACATGGTCGATGCCTGCCTCGGCGGCGATCGCCTCGGCGGTCTTGCGGTTGTCGCCCGTCAGCATAGCCGTCTGGATGCCTAGCGCATGCAGCTCTGCGATCACCTCCCGCGTCTCGGGCTTGATCGGGTCGGCGACGGCGATCAGACCCACGATCTCGCCATCCCGTGCAACGGCCATGGTGGTCTTGGCCTCGCTCTCTAGCTCGGCAAGGCGCTCCTCGACAAGAGAGGCGTCGATGCCCGCATCCGCCAGGAGACGGCGCCCACCCACCAGGACACGTTCGCCCTGAAGCTGGCCAATGACGCCTTTACCTCGCACAGCCTCAAAACCCTCGAGCCGAGTCAGTTCGAGGCCACGGTTGCGCGCCTCCTGCACCACGGCCTGACCCAATGGATGCTCGCTCCCCTGCTCGACCGAGGCAGCCCAACGCAAGATGTCGCGCTCACTGCCCTGCAGCGCCACCACATTGGTGACCCGGGGCTGGCCCACGGTCAGAGTGCCCGTCTTGTCCAACACCACCACGCTCACGTCACGCAGCGTCTGGATGGCCGCGCCATGGCGGATCAGGATGCCGCGCTCGGCGCCCATACCGCTGCCGACCATAAGCGCCGTCGGCGTGGCTAGGCCCAACGCACAGGGACACGCGATCACCAAAACCGAGATCGTCGCTGCCAGCGCCAACGTGAGCCCCGAGGCCTGCGGATCGAGCCAGGGCAGCAAGGTCGACGCCTGCAACACGAGCCCTTGCAGCGCCTCGCCGAAAACGAGCCAGATGACCAACGTCACAAGGGCGGTGACGATGATAAAGGGTACAAAGAGCGCCGTCACGTGGTCGGCAAAAGCCTGAATGGGCACCCGCGTGCCCTGGGCGTCCTCGACCATGCGAATCACCTGGGAAAGAAAGGTGTCGGCGCCCACCCGAGTGGCCTCGATCTTGAGCAAGCCCTCCTGGTTCAACGTGGCACCGATCACCTCGTCGCCGGACTCCTTGGTCACAGGCATCGACTCGCCCGTGGCCATCGACTCGTCGACGGCGCTTTCTCCCTCGAGCACCATGCCATCGATGGGGATCTTTTCACCAGGGCGCACCAGCAGCGTGTCGCCCACCTTGACCTGCGACAGGGGCACACGATACTCTTCACCGTCTACCAACAGAGTCGCTTCCTTGGCGCCCAGTTGCACGAGCTTGCGGATCGCCTGCGAAGCCCGCCCGCGGGCATTAGCCTCGATGTAGCGGCCCGTCAGATGGATCGCCATGATCATGGCCGCCACAGCGCCATAGCTGGCTAGCGGCGTGAACAGCGACAGCGGCGCACTGAGCCACGAGGCGGCCGTACCCATGGCGATGAGCACGTCCATGTTGGCGGTGCCATGGGTCACTGCTTTCCAGGCCGAGACAAAGGTCTCAGATCCCGCCCAGATCAGCACCGGCAGGGCCAAGATCGCGAGGGTTATATCCATAACGGCCATGCTGGCCCAATGAATGCCGACCATATGCAAGAGCATCAGAACGATGATGGGGCCGGTGAAAATCCAAGAGACCCAGAGGCGGCGTCTGGCATCCTGCGCTCGGAGCGCCTCCATATCGGGGGCGGACTCCATCGGATCGCCGGACCAGTCCTCGACCACCTGATAGCCCGCGTTGGACACGGCCTCCTTGAGTGTGTCCGTCGTCGCGACACCGGCTACATACTCGACAGTGGCCCGCTCTGTGGCGAGATTGACGTTGGCCGAAAGCACTCCCTCCACGCCATTGAGTGCCCGCTCCACGTGGCGCACGCAGGCTGCGCAGGTCATGCCGTCGATGGGCAGGATGGCGCGCCGAACATCGGCGTTATAGCCCACACCGCGCACTTGACCCACCAGTCCCGAGAGATCCACAATGGATGGATCAAAGGTGACCTTGGCCCTCTCGGTGGCGATGTTGACATGCGCATCATCGACACCCTGTGTACGATTGAGGGTCCGCTCCACCGTATTGGCGCAAGCGGCGCACGTCATGCCCCGTATATCCAGTTCTATGGTGCGTTTTTCCATGGTACTCTCCCAATAAAGTACATCATCCCTCTGATTATACATTCTTGAGGCCAAAAGTCAAGAACCATAGAATCAGACGCCACGAAAGGATACATAGGCGTGGGCAAACCGAGAAGAGTACAGGATGGCCAACCCCTCAGGGATGGGCCTGGAGGAGAATCTGGCATCGGGCTTATTGTGGCAAAGCAAGCACGCTCAAATCCTAGCTACTGCATTCTGAGGCCACAGTGGCGCTGTTCTGAGCCTCACGGGGGCGCCAGTGGCGGTAGCGAAAGAGCGCCTGCACGGCCGGCCATCCATCGCGCCAGGGAGAGAGCTTTTTCTCTCTGCGGGGCTTGTACGAGATCGGCACCTCGACGATCTCATAGCCCTGGCGGGCGATCTTGGCGGTGATCTCGGGCTCGAGATCGAAACGATTGCACTCGATCTCCAGGCTCTTGGCGATGGGGGTCAGCATTACTTTGTAGCAAGTCTCCATATCATGGAGCCGTGTGCCGTAGACCATGTTGGTGAGCCAGGTGAGGAATCGATTGCCCCAGCGTACAAAGAGCCTTTGCCCGCTCAGGTCCCTGACACCATACACCACCTGGGCCCGTCCTTCCAGAATCGGGGCCAGTAGCTCTGGATACTCTTCCGGCGAGTACTCCAAGTCGGCGTCCTGAATGATAACAGCATCACCCTCGGCCAGCTCGATGGCGGTGCGAATTGCGGCACCCTTGCCACGGTTGACGCTATGCTGCACCACTCGCAGGTCAGGGATCTGGGTCGATTGCAGGATCTCATCGGTGCCGTCGTTGGAGCAGTCATCTACAACAATGATCTCTTTGGCCAGGGGCACTGCCGCAACACGGTCTAGAATCGTGCCTATGCCGGCCTCTTCGTTGAACACGGGAACGAGCACCGATAGCTTCATTGTGTCGATCTTTTTCCCCCACAAGAGTAACCGTAGCGCATAGCACAGGCCATAGAGCATACCGCCCGCAGTATACCCGACCTCCCTGACAGGAGACAAATGCGAACGGGCAGATCGCCGGCCTCGCGTTCACTCACCTGAAATCGTACTCGGTAAGGTTCTCTCAAATGATAATCGTACCGGGGAGGGACCTGCCGAACCCGCCCCCCAGGGTGTTGACCCCCCATACTCCTCATGCTAGACTCGCGCTATGCCATGAACCTACACGAGGTGACAGTTGGATCGAGAGTCAGGCCCCAACCGAGATGCAAAAGTCGCCCAGTCATGCGGCGGCCTGATCGTCCGCGTGCATGGAGGGCATTTCTACGTACAAACCCAGGATGGCATCATCGACTGCACGATCCGTGGGCGGCTGCGGCGCGAACGCCGTGGCACCGATGTGGTCGCTATCGGAGATCGGGTCTGCTGGACGCCCACGGAAGAGGGGCGCGGCATCATCGAATCGGTCGCACCCCGCGAGCGCGTCCTCTCGCGCCGCCCCCCGCCCCCACGCCCCGGCGCCGTCGTCGATACCGAGCAGGTGATCGTGGCCAACCCCGATCAGGTGTTGGTCGTATTTGCGCATCGCAACCCGCCCACCAACCCCCTGATGCTGGACCGCTACCTGGTGGCCTGCGAGGCGTCCGAGTTGCCAGTGGTGATCGTCGCCAACAAGATCGACCTGGGGCCCGAGGAGGATGAGGACCCCTTTGCGCTCTATCGGGAGATCGGCTATCAGGTGCTGGACACCAGCGCGGCCACCGGTGAAAACGTCGAGGCGCTACGGGATCTGTTGCGGGGCAAGCTCTCGGTGCTCACGGGCCCTTCGGGTGCCGGCAAGTCCAGCTTGCTCAATGCCCTGTGGCCCGATCTGGAGCTCAGGGTGGGTGACATCAGCACGTACCATGACCGGGGCAAGCATACGACGGTGGTCGCCGAGCTGCTCAACCCCGAGCCTGGTATCTATGTGGCCGACACCCCCGGCATGCGGGTGTTCCTGTTCTGGGATATCGATCCCGAGCAACTGGACGCCTTTTTCCCCGAGATGAGCCCCTACTTGGGCGAGTGCCGCTTTCAACCCTGCACCCACACCCACGAACCGGGCTGCGCCGTGCAAGAGGCCGTAGAGGCTGGCGAGATTTCGGACATCCGCTACGATAGTTATGTCAAGATGTTCGAATATGGCTTCTGAGCCGCCCACCCCTGGCTCCGGACCGCCCCCTCAATCGACAAAGATCGGCAGCCTCTCGCCCAGGATCGGCTCGGGGCGCAGGATATAGACGTCGAGCCAGGCCACGGGCGTCGCCAGCAGCTCGCGAAAGCGCCAGTGGGGCATGCGTGTATACTCGCGGCGATCCGAGGACACCCCGACCGCGTCAATGCCCATGCCGTGGGCAATGGCGAGGGCCCGATCCAGGTGATAGGCCTGGGAGACGAGGATGGCCTCTTCGACGCCAAAGATGTATTGGGCGCGATAGTTGCTGTCATAGGTGCGCCTGCCGGCGAAATCGAGGATAATGTCCTCGGCGGGAACCCCCATCGCCTGGGCGTACTCTCCCATGTGCTTGGGCTCGTTATAGTAGATGGTGCTGTTGTCGCCGGTCATGAGGAGCTTTTCGACGCGTCCCGCATGGTACAGGTCTACGCCGGTCTGTACGCGATCGGCCAGCACGTGGCTGAGCTGCCCGTCGCCCCATACCGCCGCCCCATAGACGATGGCAACGCGCCGGGGTGGCGCCGTCTCGACGGTATAGATCAGTCGGCTGTAGCGAAAGTGGGTCCACCCGCGCACCAGCAACACCAGCGCCACGGCCACCAACGGCGCGGCCAGCAGCAGGTAAAGCGCGGTGATCCACCATCGGCGAGATCTGCCGTGAGCATTCGGGCGAGCCTGAGGCGGGGTTCCTTGGTGTGTCATGACTCTATTATAGCATCGAGCCATTCAGGAGCAGAAACGGAGCCGGGACCGCACCCATAGCGGCGCATCCCCAAGGTCGGCACGGGGTTAGACCCTACGGTGTCAACAGCAGAAGCAGGAGGCTAGTATGTCGTCCGAGATACGAGGACTCTACTTTGAGGACTATCAGGCCGATCAGGAGTTCCGCACGGCAGCCCGCACGATCACCGAGACCGATATCGTCCAGTTCGCCGGGCTGTCGGGCGACTATAATGCGCTACACACCGATGCCGAGTTTGCCAGGGGCACGCTCTTTGGCGAGCGCATCGCCCACGGCCTGCTGGGGCTCTCCGTGGCCTCGGGCCTGGCCGCCCGAGCCGGCTTTATCGAAGGCACCGTGCAGGCCTTTACCGGCGTGGACTGGAAGTTCAAGGGGGCCATCCTCATTGGCGACACCGTGCATCTGACCTGTCGCGTCAGCCGGCTGCGCCCCCTGCCCAGCATGGGCGGCGGCATGGTGGTGTTGGATGTGAACGTGCTCAATCAGCGCGATGAGGTGGTGCAACAGGGCACCTGGACGCTGGTGATCAAGGGGCGCCCCGAGCCCTCCGAGTAGTAGACGCGAACAGAGGCCGCATGGGTATCACGCGGCCTCTGCTGGATCGTCTAGTCGCGCTTGCGCCGCAGGCTGCGCCAACGCCGTTTCGCGGCCAGCCACGCACGTGTCCCACTTGACCGGGCAAACCGCATCCAGCGTGTATGCACGTCGGCCCAGCGATAGACAACCCAACGGAGCCAGCGCCGGTAGAAAACGGCCGAGATCTCTTGCACAGAGGGGCCCCACTCGAGGGCCACGGCAGCCCAGGTCAGCCCGGCGCCGAAACCGACCAGCACGATCTTTTGGCCGGGGGAGATATACTCTTTTTCCACCGCTTCGCACAGGGCAATGGGCACCGAGGCGGCCGACGTATTGCCATACTCGTCGATATTGGCATAGAACTTGGCGTCAGGCAGGTGGAGGCGCTTGGCTACCGCCTCCATGATGCGCAGGTTGGCCTGATGGGGGATGATCCAGTCCACCTCATCCAACGATATCTCTGCCTTTTCGAGCACCTGCTCGATCACACGGGGCACCGTACGCGACGCAAAGCGATAGACCTGGCGGCCATCCATCGTGAGATAGTGTAGCCTCTGGGCCACCGTCTCGGCGCTGGCCGGCATCGCGCTGCCCCCGGCTGGCACCACAAGCAGGTCGCCGCCAGACCCATCCGAGCCCAACGCCGTCGCGCGCACGCCCGCCGGACCCTCCGAGGCGCGCAGCAGCACCGCCCCAGCGCCATCGCCAAAGATCACAGCCGTCGAGCGATCCTGCTGGTTAACGATGCGCGACATGGTATCGGCGCCCACGACCAGCACCAGATCATGCTCACCCGACGCAATGGCCTGGTGCCCCATGGCCAAGGCATAGACGAACCCCGAGCAGCCGGCGTTCAGGTCCAGGGCGCCAGCCCGAAAAGCGCCCAGTGCATTCTGCACGAGGCAGGCAGTTGACGGCATGCAGGTATCGGGCGTCACGGTACCCACGATCACCAGGTCGAGCTCGCGGGGATCGGCATCGGCCACCGCCAATGCCTCTCGGGCGGCCTCGATGGCCATGTCAGCCGTGGCCTCGCTCTCGGCAGCGATATGGCGGCGCTCGATACCCGTGCGCGTTTTGATCCACTCGTCGGAAGTGTCCATCATATCTGCCAGGTCGCTGTTGGTGACCACCCTCTCGGGTACGTACTTGCCCCAACCCACGATTTCGGCTCTACGAGTCAGTTTGAGCCTCCTGCCATCTCTTGAAGATGAGGCAGACGTTATGGCCTCCAAACCCGAACGAGTTGGACAGCACAATGTTCAGGTCAGCCTGACGCGCGACGTTGGGCACATAGTCGAGATCGCACTCGGGATCGGGGTTCTCCAGGTTGATCGTGGGCGGGATGAGCCCCGTCTGGAGCGCCCTAATAGAAAGCGCCGCCTCTAGCGCGCCGGCCGCACCCAATAGATGTCCCGTCATCGACTTGGTCGAGCTCACCGGTACTCTGTACGCATGCTCGCCCAGCGCATCCTTGATGGAGCGGGTCTCTGTGGCGTCATTGAGAGCCGTGCTGGTGCCGTGAGCGTTCACATAGTCAATGTCCTCCGGCTGGAGGCCCGCCGACTCCAGAGCCAACCGCATGCAGGCCGTCGCCCCGGCGCCGTCGGCGTCGGGTGCGGTAATGTGATACGCATCATCGTTGCTGCTATATCCCACGATTTCGCCGTGGATGGTCGCCCCCCGCGCCAGAGCATGCTCCAGGGCCTCGAGCACCAGGATGCCCGCGCCTTCGCCGATCACAAAGCCGTCGCGATCCCGATCAAAGGGACGCGATGCACGCTCGGGCTCATCGTTGCGCACCGAGATGGCCCGCATGGCGCCAAAGCCGGCCAGGGCGAGATCGATGACGCCCGCCTCCGTGCCGCCGCAAACGCCCAGATCTGCCATGCCATATTGGATCATGCGAAAGGTCTCGCCGATGGCATTGGCACCCGTGGCGCAGGCCGAGGTAACGGCCATATTGGGCCCGCGCAGCCCGTGCTCGATGGCCACCATGCTGGAGGCGGTCTCGGGAAGGATCATGGGAATCAAAAAGGGGCTGATGCGGACGGGCCCCCGCTCGAGTAGCACCCGATGCTGCTCCAACATCGTCCCCATGCCGCCGATGCCCGAGCCGATGATGCACGCTGTGCGCTCGCCCAGCCCATTGGAAAATGGCTTGCCGCCGAGTCCGGCGTCGACTAGGGCCTCCCGCGCCGCCACCATGGCGAACTGCACAAACGTGTCGATCCGGCGCGCATCGCGCGCTGGGAAATGGTCGATGGGCTTGAAATCGCGCGCCTCGGCGGCGATGGTGGTCTTGTAGTCGGTTGTATCGAACTTGGTGACAGGGCCCACACCCGACTTGCCGGCGATGATCGCCTCCCACGTTGTGGCGAGGTCGTTCCCCAATGGCGACACCGTCCCCATCCCCGTTATCACAACCCTTCTCTGCACGGTTCCCTCCTTACCTCTACAGGCTCTGTTGCACATTATGCGCGTTCTAGGGCTAGAAATCTGATGTTAGTCAACTGTTACTAACACATCCAGTGCGCAAGAGTTACCCTCGGGCCAAAAGATACCGAGAATCGCAACCCCCTGGCCCACGGGGTGTTACTGTATTCGATTCGCCGAAACAGGCAGGAGGAAACCGAATGATCAGGACGTCACTGACCGACTTGGTCGGTATCAACTACCCCATTATTCAAGGGGGTATGGCCTGGATAGCCACCTGGGAGCTGGCCGCGGCCGTCTCCGAGGGCGGCGGCCTGGGCATCATTGGCGCGGGCAATGCCCCGATAGACTGGGTGCGCAATCAGGTGCAGGCTATCAAGGCGCATACCGACCGGCCCTTTGGTATCAATGTTCCGCTATTTAGCCCCTTTGCCGCGCAGGTGATCGAGCTGGCCATCGAGGAGCAGGTGGCGGTGATGACCACCGGCGCCGGCAATCCCACCCCCTTTATCGAGCCTCTGAAGAACGCAGGAGTCATCGTCATCCCGGTCGTTGCTTCGGCATCGTTGGCGCGGCGGCTGGAGCGGGCCGGAGCCGATGCCGTCATCGCCGAGGGCGAAGAGTCGGGCGGCCACATCGGCAGCGTCTCTACCATGAGCCTGATTCCATTGGTGACTGACGCCGTCAGCATACCTGTGATCGCCGCCGGTGGCGTCGGTGATGGCCGTGGCCTGGTGGCAGCCCTGGCGTTGGGCGCGGCCGGCGTCCAGATGGGCACGCGCTTTATCTGCACCGACGAGTGCATCGCCCATGCCAACTACAAGGGCGCCATCGTCAAGGCCAATGAGCGCTCCACCCTGGTGACGGGCATGTCCATCGGGCATCCGGTACGCTGCCTGCGCAATCCAATGTCCCGCGAGTTCGAGTCGATGGAAAAGGCCGGCGTTTCCGAGGAACAGGTGATCGAATTTGGCACAGGGCGCCTGCAGATGGCCGCCATGCAGGGCGATATCGTCCAGGGCTCCCTGATGGCCGGCCAGATCTCGGGTCTCGTGCACGACATTATCCCTGCTGCCGAGTTGTTACGGCGCATCAACGATCAAGCCGAGGCCCTGCTCGCCCGTATGGCGACCTGGGCACAGCCTGAGGAGGTAACCGGATGAAATCCCTCGCCATCGTATTCCCCGGACAGGGTTGCCAGTTCGTCGGCATGGGCACCGACCTGTGCAGCCGGTTCTACCATGCGCGTGAGCGTCTCGAGCAGGCCGATGACATCCTCGGCCTAAAGCTATCACAACTGTGCTCTGAGGGCCCGGAAGATATTCTGAACGACACGGCCAACACCCAGCCCGCCATCTATGTCACGACCATGATTCTGTGGGAGGCGCTGGCCGAGCGCATGAACGGGGCAAGGGGCCTCATCGCCTTTGGCGCGGGACATAGCCTGGGCGAGTATGCCGCCCTGACCGCAGCGGGCGCCCTGGATTTTGAGCAGGGGCTCCGGCTGGTGCGGGAGCGTGGTCTGGCCATGGCCGAGGCAGGGGACTGTGCGCCCGGCCGCATGGCCGCCATCATCGGGCTGAGCGACGAGGTCGTGCATGAGATCATCGCTCAGGTGCAGGGGGAAAAGCTGAACGTCTGGGTGGCCAACTACAACTCGCCGGGCCAGGTGGTCATCGCCGGCTGCAATGAGGGACTGGTGCGAGCCGTGGAACTGGCCCAAGAGCGCAAAGCCAAGCGCGCGATCCCCCTGGCCGTAAGCGTCGCCTGCCACACGCCTCTCATGGGCGCCGCCGCCGAGCGTTTGGGGGCAGCCCTGGCCGAGACCGATATCCGCCGCCCCTGGGTCCCCATCGTGAGCAACGCCACCGCCCGGCCTCTGTCCGAACCAGAGGAGATCCGCAAGGCGCTGCTGCGCCAGCTCTCCTCGCCGGTGCGCTGGGTCGAGTCGGTCCAGACCATGACCAGGGCCGGGGTCACCACCATGATCGAAGTGGGCCCCAAGTCCGTCGTGACGGGGCTGATCCGCCGTATCACCCGTGAGGTCGACGTACTGAACGTCACCGACGAAGCAAGTCTGCTGGGCGTGGCCGAAGCCCTGGCGGAGGCAGCACCGGCGTGAGCACACTGGAGGGACAGGTTGCCGTCGTCACCGGCGGGTCGCGGGGCATCGGTCGGGCCATCGCCCTCGCCCTGGCCAGCGAGGGCTGCCGGGTGGTCGTCAACTATCACAGCAACGCCACCGCGGCCGACGAGATCGTAGAGGAGATCGAGACGATGGGAGGCGAGGCGCTGGCCGTACAGGCTGACGTCAGCATCGCCGAGCAGGCCCGGCTCCTGATCGACCGCGCCCTGGAGGCCTATGGCACGGTGGATATTCTGGTCAATAATGCGGGCATCACCCGCGATGGCCTGCTCATGCGCATGTCCGAGGCCGATTGGGACGCCGTACTGGACACCAACCTCAAGGGCGCCTACCTGTGCATCAAGGCGGTCCAGCGCACAATGCTGCGCAAGCGCGCCGGACGCATCATCCAGATCAGCTCGGTAAGCGGCCTGCGCGGCAATGCCGGCCAAGCCAACTATGCCGCCGCAAAGGCGGGACTGGTCGGTCTGACCAAGGCCGTCGCCCGCGAGCTGGCCTCGCGCAATATCACCGTCAACGCGGTGGCGCCCGGGTTCGTGGACACCGAGATGACCCAGGCATTGGGCCTCGACCTGGTAACCCAGGCCACAGCTCAGATCCCGCTACAGCGCCTGGGCGCTCCCGAGGACGTTGCAGCGGCAGTGGTGTTCTTGGCGTCACCCCAAGCCGCCTATATCACCGGCCACGTGCTCTGCGTGGACGGTGGCCTGGCTATGTAGACTCCAAACGCGTTGCTTCTCCTGTGCGAACGCCAGCCCTCCCCCAACTTGGGCTGGCGTTCGCACTTGCATAGAGCACATTGACGTCCAGTTCTCACAGGGCTACGATACCGGCGTTTGCCACAGAAAGGACTCTGACGTTGATCCATCCGCTGCCGCAACCCTGGCCACAGACTGCCCACCGACCGCTTCTGGGCGCCAATGGCACCGAGGCCATGGCGGTACTTCTAGAGAAGGGCGCCGACCACCTGGTGGACTATCAAAAGGTGGGTCCGTTCATGGGGGAGGAGGCCGTGATGGCCCTGAGCGCCCGCTTTCCCCTGCTACTGCACCTGGACGACACGCTGAGCGTCCACAGGCCGCCGACGCAGCCCCTGTTGGAGCGGCTGCAGGCCTGGGTGCGCCTCACGGGCACGCCCTGGACCTCGGAGCATATCGCGTATGGCGTTGCCGGGGCGGACCTAGAGAGCGCCACACGCCCCTGGCCCTTCTCAGCGAGCCTGAGCCGCGAGACGGCCTTGGCCAACATCGTCCGCAACGCCCGCACTCTGGCTGCCGCGCTGCCGGTGTCCCTCCTGCTGGAGAACATCCCCCTCTACCCCAACGTCGCGCACCTGCACGTCTGCGAGCCCGAGTTCATTACCGAGGTACTGAATCTGACCGACTGCGGCCTGCTGCTGGATCTGGCCCACGCCCGGGTGACGGCCAGCGTGCTGGGCATGGATATGCACGCCTATCTCGAGGCCCTGCCGCTGGAGCGCGTCGTCGAGCTGCATCTGAGCGGCCCCCGCCCCGTGGGGTCGCTGTCTCCCGAGCGCCGCCAACGCTTTTGGTTGAACGCGTGCACGGTCATCGACAGACTCACCTTTAGCGACGGCTGCCTGGTGGATGCCCACGAGCCGATGCAGGAGGCCGACTATGCCCTGCTGGCATGGACGCTGGCACGCTGCCAACCGCAGGCGATCTCGTTGGAATACTATCGCGACCCGAGCGCCCTGCGCGAGCAACTCGAGCGCCTGGGGGCGATGATCGGGTGATGATCCGGCAGTACGTGCACCAGGCAGGGATGCGCTCTTGCCAATAATCGCAATAGCCATTGACACGAGAGACGGCGGAGGTTATGATGCCTTTAGGAATGTCATTGGTGGCAAGCACGTACTCATGGGCCCCATCAACCGATCAACAGAGTAACGCGTGCACAGCCACCGAGGTACCCTCACAAGTGGGAGGCGATCTCCGTGGCGCAACACCATCTTATCCACAGCCAGCCGTTCACCACCGACGTATTCACTATCCCATATAAGGACGGTTACATTCTCCACATACCTGAGCCAGGGTTGGTGGCGGGCGTCGATGCGCACTTTTGCGGGATCATAGAGGACCTCAAGCAAAACAGACCTATCGAGGATACGGCCAATAACCGCGAGTTGCTGACGGTCCTGGAAACGTTACAGGTCTTTGCTCCCAAGCCCGTGCCCGCTGCCGAGCCCCCTGCGGAATACCGTCCCACGGATGTTACCCTATCGCTCACATCGCGATGTCATCTGCGATGCGTGTACTGCTATGCCCGCGCCGGGGACAAGATCCAGGATATGCCCACAGAGATCATTGACGCGGCGCTGTATTTTGTCGCGGACAATACCGTCTGGCATGAGAGAAACTCGTTCATAGTGGGCTTTCATGGCGAGGGTGAGCCCACAGCGAACTGGCCCCTGTTCAGGCACGCTATCGAGCAAGCCAAGCGACTGGCCCGCGAGCGGGGTTTGGAGGTCACCTTTACCATGTCATCCAACGGCATATGGAGCCCTGCCCAACGCGAGTACCTCGCTGACTGCTTTGCGAACATCTCGCTATCGTTCGATGGTCCGTCAGAGATTCAAGATGCGCAACGCCCCATGGCATCTGGAGCGCCCTCTTTTCCCACCGTGTTCGAGAATCTCCAGTTCCTTGAGAGCAAGGGCGTCGACTATGGCATCCGCGCTACCGTGCTTCCTACGGGTTTGGACAGTATGGTGCCGTTTCTCAACCTGATCTCTGAGGAGCTCGAGTGCAATTATGTACACTTTGAGCCTGTATTTTTCACGGGGCGCGGAATCGATCATGATCTGGGCGTAGCAAGCACGGATGCATTCTACCAGGGCTTTTTGGACGCGTATCAGAAAGCGGTCACCCGAGGCGGCGAGTTGGGCATCAGCGTAACCTACTCCGGCTGCCGCGCTACGCATTTTTCGACGAATTTCTGCGGCAGCACTGGGCCAGACCCCAACTTTTTCGTGAGCACCAGCGGCATAGTCTCGTCCTGTTTCGAGATCATCGATCCCACATCGGCCAAGGGCCAATTCACAGTGTATGGCCGCTATGATCCAGGCGCGAGACGATTCGTTTTCGATCACGAGAAACTGGAGCAACTGTGGCGCTTTGGCGTCGACAGTATAGCGCACTGCAAAGACTGTTTCGCGCGGTGGAACTGCTCAGGAGATTGTTTCGCACGCTCGGACATCTCCCTGGAGAACGGCGCGATCGTGGCAAGTCAGGAGTCTCCGAGATGTCAGGCTAACAGAGAAACAACGCTCCAGGAGCTGGTGCGCCGAGGTCTGGTCATGGACGCATTGAGCAGGTCAGATCAGGTGTCAGCGATCACAGATGAATAGGAAGGGAGGTGATCAAAGTGACTGAATCCAAGCTTCCTGAGGGCCAACAGATCCTTGCTATCTTGAGGCGACTGGAAGGCGTGCAGTTCGCAGGGCAGGCATTTCCCATAGTTCAGACTCCTGGTGTGTCCTCTTGCACCTGCCAGAACTGCTCGTGTAACGCCCGTATAGATGACTTTTGCGGCTGCCATCCGAATTGCGTCTGTCAGGGGAAAACCGCGCTTGATCGTCCTGAGGACTGGATGAACGCTCTCTTGGGTGTGGCGGCCGCCTTGCCCTTGGAGGACATTCGCACATTGGTCGGCATGCGCGACAAGCTTCAAGAGGCTCTCGAGAAACCCAGCAAGTAGATCGGGGGTCTCGTACTCGGAACGAACAGCCCGATGCGAGCAACAGGCCTATAGAGATGCGTTCACCCATAGGACTGTACGCATCCAATGGACGCATTGGGCAGGTCAGACCAGATATCAGCAACCATAGACGACTAGGAAGTGAGGTGATCAGAGTGACCGAGTCCAAGCTTCCTGAGAGCCAGCAGATCCTTGCTATCTTGAGGCGCCTGGAAGGAGTGCAGTTCGCGGGGCAGACATCTCCGATACCCCAGACTCCTGGTATTTCCTCGTGCAACTGTCAGAACTGCCAATGTAATGCACGTAGTGGTGACGGCTGTGGCTGCCATCCATGGTGCATGTGTCAGGGAAAAACCGCGATCGATGGTCCTGTGGAATGGCTGAATGCCCTCTTGGGTGTGGCGGCCGCCTTGCCCCTCGAGGACATTCGCACATTGGTCGGCATGCGTGACAAGCTTCGAGAGTCTTTCGAGAAACCCAGCGAGTAGATCGGGGGTCTTGTGCTCGAGGCGAACGGCCCGATGCGAGCGAACAGGCCTATGGGTGAATGTATCATCCATAGGCCTGTTCGCATCTATGGGCCCTCAAGGAACCTCGCCACGCCCCGCTAGCTCTTTGCCCTGGGAATGTACTTGCCAATCTTGGCGGCCAGGTTGGCAATGGGCATGCTCTGCAGCCAGATGCGTCCCGGCCCCTTGAGGTTCGCCAGAAAGAGGCCCTCGCCCGAAAAGAGCACGTTGGAGATCCCCTTGACGGTGGTGATGTCATACTCCACCGTGGGCTCGTACAGGGCCAAGTGCCCCGGGTCCACCTGCATCTCTTGGCCCGGCCCCAGCACATAGGCGCGGACATCGCCTGCGATCTCGAGAAAGGCCGTACCCGGGCCGGTGATCCGCTGCAAGATGAACCCCTCGCCGCCAAAGAGTCCGGCGCCCAGCCGCTTGCGAAAGTGCATCTCGATGCTGACGCTCTCCTGGGCGGCCATAAAGGCGTCCTTCTGGCAGATCAGGCTCTCCCCCACCCCTAGCTCGAACGGCAGGATGGTGCCAGGCGCCTCGGGGGTAAAGGTCACCATGCCCGTCCCGCTCTGGCAGGTGTAGGAGGTCATAAAGAGGGACTCGCCGGCCATGCGGCGTCCCAGCCCGGCCAACAATCCACCTCGAGTGCTGGTGTCCATCTTGATGTCGCCCGTCATCCAGGCCATGCCGCCGCTCTCGGTATACACGGACTCGCCGGCCCGCAGGGTGACGTCCACCGACGGCAGCATGCCACCATGGATCTCGTATTCCATTGCTCGTTCCTTTCGTGCAAATTCGATTGCTCGGCCCTCTTGGGTCCGAGAGGTGACCTAATATAGAGCTTGCCCGTCACGGCATCGGTCAACTGCCGTCCTCGTCCTGCTCCTCATGATGCGTGTGCCCGCCGCTACGCATCCAGCGGGGCACCCTGCGCGTGGTGCGCTCGAACCGCTCCATGGTCTTGGCCAGGTCGGTGCGATCGGCCGCCACGTACAGGGCCAGCGCCCTGCGCACAATGCGGACGAAATGGTAAAAGCGGTCGTTCCAGCAGGAGGGGTCCTGCCAACAAAAGCCGTGCAACGGCGCATCGAGCATGCTGGCCCGCAGAGCGGCGCTCAGCTCGAGTTGGACGCCACCCTGCTCGGCACGGTTGAAAAAGTAGGCCTTTGAATGATCGGTGCCCGGCGTATCCGAGAAACGCGCCTCCAGTCCAGCCTCTTCCAGCGTGTGCAGCAGCAGGTTGCGCAGCGTCTCGTTGCTGCCACCCACCTGCACCGTCATGCCCACATCGACGGCGCCGGCGATGCTGAGTACTGTCTTGCTGCGGCTAATCAGGTTATCCAACCGCATTTCGTTGCTGCGCAACGGCGAGATCCGCAAGCCGTCGTTGCCAGTCTCGCGTAGCCCGCGAAAGGTGTACAGGCTGTGCTCGCGGCCGGCGATGGCGGCGGCCAGCTCGCCCGTCAGCGGCTCGATGCCCCCGCCGTGCAGCGCGACAACGGTCACATAGCCGCCGGCCTGTTGCACCTCGATGGCATAGTCCACATCCTTGACCGCGGAAAGCACGACGCTGGCAAAGTCTCGCAGAGGCTCCTGCATATCGTTGATACTCCTCAAGAAGATGCGTATGCTAGATGAACGGAACAGAGCCGTCGCGGGTCTTGGGCAGGGCGCGGCGCCAGGGCTTGTAGGGATGTGCCTCGAAATACGCCTCGTTCAGCGCCATCCCCAGGCCGGGACGGTCAAACAGAGTGAGATAGCCCTCCGAGAACGCCACCGGCTCATCCACCAGGTCGCGACGTGGCGGTTCATGGTCCAAATGATACTCTAGAATCAAAAAGGTGGGCGCGGTCAGCGCAAAGTGGGCGTTGACCGCCGTCGCCAGGGGGCCCATCGGGTTGTGTGGCGCGATACTAACATAGTCAGCCTCTGCCAGAGCCGCGATCTTTTTCAGCTCGGTGAGGCCACCACAGCAGCACACATCGGGCTGGATGATGTCAGCCGCGCGGGCGCGCAGCAGGTCGCGAAAGGCCCATTTGGTGTAGAGCATCTCGCCGGTGGCGATGGGCGCCGCCGACTTGGCGCGCACCTCGGCCATTGCCTCGATATTCTCCGGGCGCAGCGGCTCCTCAACGAATAGCGGCCGGAAGGGAGCCACCACCTGGCATAGCTCGATGGCGCGCACCGGCTCCAGCAACTGGGCATGGGGGTCCAACGCAATCTCGACGGCGCCGCCCAGTCCGTCGCGCAGCAGAGCGAATTTGTGCTCTACCTGGCGCAGCGTCTCTGGCCACGACAGGGTATGGTGATTCGGTGGGAGCGGATTGGTCTTGATGGCTGTGAACCCATGCTCCTGCACCAAGCGTTGCGCGTTGGCCAGCGTCTCTTCCGGGGTGCTTCCGCCCGGGTTCTGATAGACGCGCACCTTCTGGCGGCAGCGTCCTCCCAGGAGCTGGTACACCGGCACGCCGAGAGCCTGGCCCTTGATATCCCACAGGGCCTGGTCGATACCACTGATCGCCGAGTTGATCACCGATCCGCCGGGGAATCTCGAGCCGATGTACAGCTTTTGCCAGATGCCCTCGATATCCTGAGGATCCTCTCCTGCCAGCCACTCGGCGAAATAGTCCACCGTCTCTGCGGTGGCGAGGTCGGGGCCCACGCTATAGGCCTCACCGATGCCGCTCAGTCCCTGGTCGGTGTGCACCTTGACAAAGCACAGGTTGCGCCGCCCCACGACGGTCAGATAGGTCTCGATGCCGGTGATCTTCATGGGTCGCATGTGCCTCTCTACTCGCCGACCTGCTTGCGCCGGGCGCTGCCCCGCGGGTTGTGTTCCCGTCCCAGGCCCAGGCCAGCCCCGCCCGTGATAGCGTTCATCACTCGCAACCACACATCGCCTTCTGGCCCCAGCGTCTCGTGCTTGAAGCGATGGTCGGCTTTGCGAATGTACTCGGCCAGATCTTCCAAGAGCAGCCGATAGCGCGCGATCTGTGGCTGCAACAGCCGCTGCAGTGTGGCCTCTTCGCTCACCAGGCTCACGGCCCACGCCAGATGGAGCAAACAGAGCCCCTCTCCCTCAGCATAGGCCTCGTAAAGCTTGTCGTCCTCCATAAAGGCAATCAGCAGCTCCAGGTTGTCCTGGGTGGCCTGCTCCTTGATCAGGCAGGCCGGGCAGGGGAGGTCAGGCGTCAATCGCCTGGCCAGGCCGCGACCGGGAGATCCGGTGCCTCGGATGCGCTCGCGCAGAGAGCCGCCCTCCAGTTTGCCCTCCTCCATGACGTCGGTCACCCGGCGGAGGAGCGTCTCATAAATCAGGGCAATCCCCAACGAGCGGCCCGGGTGATTGCGCAGCATCTCTACATGCTCACTGCAGAAACCGTGGGACCGTTTGAGCTTTTCACGGAGCCCCGGATCCAGGACCGATTCGTAGAGCAGCGAGTCCAGATAGCGGTCGGTGGTATGATGCACCAACCGGCACACCGAACACCCCGAGAGGCGCTGCGCGTCCACCAACTCGAAATAGGGAGTATGCTTGCCCGGCTTGTTGGCCACCCTCTCCTCCTGAGCGGAAACAGGTCGATGATCACAGGGCGAGTATAGCATCGGCGCAGGGGGTGGTCAACGGACCGGCGCACGCCAGATCGCTCGCAGGACGCGTAATAGAGTCTTTTTTGCGCTTTGGGGGCGGATCGGTCTCTACAGCATGAGCCTGCTGGCCAGGCATATGGAAAGCCGAGTGCGGCGGCTAGGTCCCGACCGGTCGGGTATACTGATCGCCGTCCCCGTTCTGCTTGTGGGCCACATTGTTGATGAAAACCATGGCAAACACAGCATAGCCATTGTCTTCGATGGCCCGGAGCATCGTAAAGCCGGCGGTATCATGGCAAAAGAGCGAGAGAGCGGCCGGCAGGGGGATGTACAGCAGGTGGGAGAGGAGCCCGCGCATGACGCCATCGTGGCAAAAGAACGCCAGCGTGCGGTCATTGGGAATCCTTACCCGATAGCGCAATCCCTCACGCACATAGCCCTCTTGCGCCAGGAGCTCATCAAAGGCGACCTGCAGTGCCGCAAAGCGCGGCCGGAGCCACGGCCCATAGTCCACCTGGTCGTGCCACTCCTCATAGCCATAGAGGCGCGAGCCCTTGAGCACGTCAGAGGGATGCAGCTCGTAGGCTGAGGGCAGCGGATCGCCAACGACCCACTCGGGGGCCTCACCCTCGTACCCATAACGGCCATCGATCTCGCGCAGCCATTCGCACAGGATGGGCTCCTGGGCACGTCGGCGCAGCGTGTACTCGGCCGTCTCCTGGGCGCGCCCGTGGGTCGAGACATAGATGCCGTCGAGTGGATACGGATCCAGCGCCTCAGCCAGCCGGGCGGCCTCCTCATGACCCCGGTCGGTAAGCGTATCGGTACGATAGTCGGGATGGCCGTGCCGCGCAAACAAGAGTCGCAAGATGGGGCCTTTCTGTGCGTGTGTCTTACCTATCGGGCACCAACTCCCGAGCCAGCTCGGCGACCAGGTCCTGCACCTGGGCCTCGATCATCGGCAGAGTCGCAAACATACCCACCCGACTCGCTCCCTTGGTTGACCAGTACTCGATCCGGTCCATCCACTCGGGGAAATGGAGCCGCATGAGGAGACGGTGCTCATCTTCCTGGAGGGCAATCACGCGCTCGGATTGCTCGAAATCCTCTTCCTCCAGCGCCTGCTTGCGCGCCGAGGTATAGTCAAGCGAGATACCGCGCACGCTGAGCGCATCCGCCACCTGCGGGGCCAGATCACCGGGGATCAGATGCGGCGTCAAGCCGCGGGAGATGGCGCGCCAGGGCAAGGCGGCCAGGTCGGCATAATAGTTGAACAGAGCCTCGGCAAACCGGCTCCGATAGTAGTTGCCTGTGCAGATAAAGAGAAGCTGTCCTGACTGTTCCATCGTGCATTCCTTGTCATATAGCAAACGCAAACTCCTACCATTCTAATACGAGGTAGCCCAGGGGCAAAATCCGGCCCCAGCCTGCCCTGCTCCAGGTGAGTTACCTGCCTTGACGTCACCCCTTCTCCCGCGCATACTAGAGATGCCTACAGGGACCAGGGGGACTGGCCATCACGGTGCTCAAGATGGATCTCACCTACCGGTGTACGGCCCTCTGCGATCCCTGCCGCTCTGGATGCCGCCCGGGCCCGGTGGTCGATTCCCTGCTGACACTGGAGGACGCAGAGGCCCTGCCGCCATATTGTCGCCGATCGGTTGCTCGATGTATTTTTGTTAGGAGCCGCCATGCCGCCCTTTGCCATGAACCGCCCTCCCGACCAGGTCGCATGCCTCACAGCCGAGGCCATGGTGCCTCTGGCTGCTATCGGCGAAGGGCGCTATGCCGGAGGCGGCATCGAACTCGACGCCGAACCGACTGACAGAGTCCTTTCGCTACGTTTGCGGACCAATATCCCTCTCCTGTGGGTTCGCCTGCGATGGGCCGAGCGAATCCCCGAAGGGCTACGCTACCTGAGTGACGCCTGGGACCGCCGCCAGCATAGCCTGGAGTGGCGCGGCCTGGTGCCCGAACGCCCCTTGCCCTGGTACTTTCTCGCCCATGACGGCCAGCATACCCATGGCGTGGGCGTGCAGACGGGGCCTGCCGCCCTGTGCCGGTGGCATATCGACCCCTATGGTGTGACGCTGTGGATGGATGTCCGCAATGGGAGCGGCCCCGTCGAGCCCGGCGACCGCGAGATAGCCCTGGCAGACATCGTCGTGCGCTCGGGCAGGGTATGGGAGGCCCCCTTTCAGGCGGCCCAGAGGTTCGCCTCACAGTTGGATAGGGCCCGCCTGATGCCCAAGCAGCCTGTGTACGGGTTCAGTTGCGAAAGCGAGGCCGGTGCCTGGGATACAA
>SLPC01000091.1 GCA_007132185.1 Anaerolineae bacterium
ACGCTCGGTGCGCGACTCGCTCTACTGCGCCTACCGCCAGTTCCAGCGTAGCGTCCGCGATGCCCGGTTCAAGCTGATCGAGTACCGGGTTGGCGGGCACCGGACCACGCAACTCTTTGACTTGCAGGCGGATCCGTGGGAGCGGAACAATCTGGCCGACGACCGGCGCCACGCCCAGACGGTGGCCCGCCTGCGGGGCGAGATGGTGCTCTGGGCCGATGCTCTGGATGATCGAGACACCGTGTGGGGCCGGGTATTTTGGGGCGAGAGTGACCAAGCGATCCCCTAGCAGGGATTGCTAGGTAACTAGAGGCATATTGTCGAAAATCCTTGAAATTGGACTCTCTGCGTGCTAGAATGCATCAAACGATGCAACATAACACCGCAAGGAGAACGATATGTCCCCTATACGGCTTGGATTGGTTGGATTCGGCCTCATCTGGGATCAGGAACACGAGCCCGAGTTGAACGCTCTGGGCAACGTGTTCGAGATCACGGCGCTGTGCGCGTCCAGCGACCGTAGCGCCGCCAAGGCCGCCGAAAAGTACCCTGGGCTGCCCTTTACCCGCGATTATCACGAGCTGGTGGCGCGTCCCGACGTGGATGCCGTGGTGGTGCAGACGCCCATTCCCCTCAATGCGCCGGTGGCCATCGCTGCCATGCAGGCGGGCAAGGACGTTATCATGGAAAAGCCCATCGGGCGCACCTGTGATGAGGGCGCACAGGTGCTATACGAGATGGACGAAACCGGCAAGCGCATCTATGTGCTGGATAATGCCTTTTACCAGCCGCGCTGGGACACCATCAGTGAGGTCCTGGCCTCGGGGGCTATCGGCACCGTGGTGCAGTATGAACAGGTGGCCCACAGCCCCGTGGATCCGGAAAAGAAAACCCAGCGGGGCTATGCTACTACGAGCTGGCGCATCAACCCCGACTATCCCCTGGGGTATCTGCTGGACGCGGGCGTGCATCAGATCGCGGCCCTGTCCAAGCTGTTCGGCCACCCGCGCTATGTGCAGGCCGTGTCGGTCAAGCTGCGCCCCGAATATGGCGATGTGGACCAGGCCCTGATGATGTTCGAGTATGGCAACGAGGTTCACGGCGTCTTTTCCCAGTCGGGTTATCTGACCGATCAACGTAACTATTTCTACATCCGGGGCACCGAGGGCGTGCTGGAGATCAGCCGTACCGGTATGGTGCTGGTGGATAATGATGGTCACGAGACGCAGGTGCCCCTTGATTCTTCGGGTGGAGGCCACGAGATGTGGCAGGCCATCGCCCAGGCTATGGTGGCCGGCGTGGATGCGCCCTACACCGCTGAGCTTGCTTCCAAGGATGTCTGCATTCTGCATGCCGTCGACCAGGCCCTGCGCGAGGGGCAAAAGCAAGAGATTCTGCCCTCGCTCCAACCCTAGCTCCTTCGACCCGCTTTTACCCCTCGCCGCGCATGCTGCGGCGAGGGTGTCTTTTTGCCCAGCAGGGTTCATCCATGGCCCCCAAAGGCACGCCCGGCCTCCATGGTCCGAAAGCGCAACCTTGGACAACGTTGTCATACGGTCGGCCTATTTTTGACCTGCTGGCAACTGTGCTTACAATAGGCCGTGGAGCCGCATGGCTATGGGTGCGCTGTCCCCACAGATGCGTTGTGCTTGCGACGCCGCTGCACAGGGGCATTGAACCAGAGACGCAGGTCCGATGCCAGGAGAGCAACAAGGAGGGTACAGGTATGAGATTGGCGATTCAAGCAGGATCGGTCGCAGATGGCACGTTGGAGGGGTGCATCGCCTACTGCAAGGCGCTGGATGTGGGTAACGTCGTTCTGACCGCCGCGGCGGTGCCCGGCTATCGGGACACAGGGCTGATCGACGCCAAGGCGCTGCAGGCGCAGGTCGCCAAGGTCAGAGACGCGGGCCTGGGAACCGGCACCATGCAGTTCTGGCCGCCCTTTTCGCTGGCCGATGAGGAAGCTACCGCCGCCACCATGAGCAAGCTCGGCAGGAACCTGGATGCCGTGGCCAAGGCCGGTTTGGATACTCTGGCCATGTTCGTCTCGCTGCTCAAGCCGGTGGATCCCGCCGAGGAAGAGGGCCAGTGGGGCACATTCGCCTCGTTCTATCAGGACCTGACTTCGCAGGCCGAAGAGCGCGATATCAAGATTGCGACCCACTTTTCGGGGCACCGGGGCCGCAGTATTCTGGCGGGCTCTGATGGCTACCGTCGCCTCTTTGAGCTCGTGCCCAGCCCCAGCAACGGCCTGACGTTTTGCATCGGCAACGTCTGGAACTCGGACGGCGAGCGGCTCTATGACCTGATCCACGAGTTCGCATCGCGCATCTTTTTTGTCCACATGCGCAGCACCAAGATCAGTTGGGGCGAGTCGCCCTATTGGTGGGACATTCCCGATGGCCCCGACATCCGCCGGGTGTTCCAGTCACTGCAAGGGATCGGCTACACGGGCCTGGTCTCCTCGGAGCATATGCCTGACATCCCGAATCAGAACCGTCAGGATATCAGCGCGGCTTGGGCCATGGGCTATATGAAGGCCGTCCTGCGGTATCTCTAGGCCGCTATCAGAGGCTGTATCGGACGTATCTGGCGAGTCACGAGGGAGTTGGCCCTCATTATCTCATACGACGCATGAACGAGCAGAGAAAGGCAGACAGCATGTCCAGAACACCTACCAAGATCGGGCTCATGGGCTGTGGCGTTATCAGCGGGATCTATATCGAGACCTCGCAAAAGATGGATCCCATCGAGTGCGTCGCCGTGGCCGACCTCAACCCCGATGCGGCCCAGTTCCGGGCCGAGCAGTATGGCATCCCCAAGGCCTGCTCGCCGGACGAGCTGCTGGCAGACCCCGAGATCGAGATCATCGTCAGCCTGACGCCTAACCGGCTGCATGGCCAGGTTGGCATGCAGATCATCGAGGCGGGCAAGCACTTTTATGGGGAAAAGCCGTTCACCGTATACCGTCAAGAGGCCCTGGCGATCCTGGCCGAGGCGGAAAAGCGCGGTCTGCGCACCGGCGGCGCCCCCGACACTTATTTTGGCAGCGCCTGGCAGACGGCCCGCAAGGCCATCGACGACGGCCTGATCGGCCGGCCCGTGGCGGCAACGGCGATTCTGCAGGGTCGTCGTGGCCCGATCACGCCCGAGATGCGCGCCCGCTATGCCTCATTCATGAATAACCCCACCCGTTCCACAGCGCCCGGCCATGTCAGCTTTTTCATGACCGATGGTGGCAAGTACGGCGTCAGCAACACCTTTGACATGGGCGGCTACTATGCGGCCAGCCTGATCAACCTGATCGGGCCCGCCAAGAGCGTCATCGGCATGACCGGCAAGGCGTTCGAAGAGGTCGTCCGAGGCGATCAGACCATCAAGGTGGAAGCCCCGACCCACGTGACCGGTGTCATCGAGTTCCAGAATGGCGTGCTCTGCCAGTGGCTGACCACCTCGGACGTCTATGGCACGGGCCTGCCCCATATCGAGATCTATGGCACCGAGGGCTCCCTGCGCTGCCCCGACCCCAACTGGTTCCCCGGGCCGGTGTACCTGCGCAAGCCCGAGAGTAACGAGCTGATCGAGCTCGAGAATGTGCACGCCATCAACCAGGACACCCGCGGCATCGGCGTCGCCGACATGGCTATGGGCATCCAGAACGGACGACCGCACCGCTCCAACGGCGAGGTGGGCGCTCACATCGTGGATATCCTCAACGCCCTGCACGAGTCCTCGGACCAGGGAGCGCGGATCCAGCTGCAGACCACCTGCGCGCAGCCCAAGCCGCTGCCGGTGGACCTGCCCAACTATACTATTGACGAGTAACGACTGTTTTCATGGCGGCAGGGCTCCCCAAGGGCCCTGCCGCCATAATAAGCACTGGACGTATCAGAAGCGGAGAGATGGCATATGGCCAATGATATGATTGGAATCGGGGGAGGTTGCATCGATCACCTCTCTATCGTGCGGCATACACCCGATGGGTGGGAAGAGTGCGGGCCGCCTCTGGTGCAGGGTGGTGGGCTGGCCGCCACGGGCGCTACTGCAATCGCCCGCCTGGGCGGCAGCGTCGAGCTATGGGGCGTCGTCGGCGACGACTATCACGGGCAGATGATCCGCACCGAGCTGGAGCGGGACAGCGTGGACATCAGCCAGATGCGGATCGTGCCGGGGATGCGCTCGCCCACCAGCTTTATCGAGGTCGATGCCGAGACTGGTGAGCGTACGATCTATGGATCGGGTTTTGGGCAGCGCCCCGATGGCCTGGAGACCTTTTTTGACCCCACGCGGGCCGAATCGGCCAAGGCCATGCTGGTGACCAGCTTTGTGCCGGACGTGGCAATTCAGGCCGCCCAGTATATCCACGAGTCCGGCGGCAAGGTGGTAGCGGACCTGTTCCGTGTGAATGGCCCGGTCGCCGAGATGGTTCACCATGTCGACGCCATCATCATGCCCGAGTTCTCGGTCGAGCCGTTAGTGGGCTCCTTTGACATCCCGCGTGCCCTCAAGGTGTTGGCGGATCTGGGCTCATCGATGCCAGCATTCACCGTGGGGCCCGAGGGCTGCTATTATCTGGCCGAAGGCGTCGTCTATCATTGTCCCGCCTTTCAGATCCGCGCGATAGACACCACTGGCTGTGGTGACTCGTTCCATGGCGCATTTACCTATGCCATGGCCCAGGGCTGGGATCAGCACGAGGCGATCCGCTTTTCCTCGGCGGTGGCCGCCCTCAAGGCGACCAAGCTTGGCGGCCGCTCTGGCCTGCCGACGCTGGATGCTGTGCGCGAGTTCCTGGCCGAGCGCCCGGATCAAGCGCGGGCGCGGCGCCTGGACAATGGCGTCTCTGCTTGAGGTGAGCTAAACAGAATCCGGGAGATAGGCAGGCGCTCGTCTATCTCCTCATCACCGCAAGGGTGCCTCCCACGGCCTCAGCCTGCTCGCTCGCATCGCCTCCCAAGGACCCGTGTTTCAGCGTGCGCAGGCATACTCTCACCGTGGCGGCGAACATCATGGCCTCAATCCCAGGCAGGCGCTGCCAGACTGGGCGTATGACGGACTGTTTCATGGCGGTGATGATGGCATCTCTCCTGGCCGTACACCAAAGTGTGCTACCTATGGCACCAGCCAGACTCGTTCGCAAGTGCTGCGGGCCGTCTGGCCTGCGGTGGGCTTGACAGCGCTCAGGCCGTCGCGATAATCAGGATCATATCGCATGCCCTGCGAGCGTAATATGACCAACCAGGGAAGAGTCAGGGGGAGAAAAAGCCATGGATTTTGCGCAGGCCGAACAGAGCTATCAGGAGCTGGAAAAGCAGCTAGAGGCGGGCGAGATCAGCGAAGAGACCTATCGCGAGCGTCTGAACCATCTGCGCGTCAGGGACACAGAAGGGCGCACCTGGATGCTGCAGGAAGGCACGGGAGCATGGTTCGTCTGGTACCAGGGGGCCTGGCAGCCCGGTGAGCCGCCCCCGGCGGTGACAGAGCCTCCGCCGCCGTCGCCCACCCCGCTGCCGGTCGATCCTGCGGCGCTCAAAGGTGCGGTCACAGAGCCGGCACCGGCTACGCCCACCCCTCCCGAGCCGGAGCCTGAGGCAGAGCCAAAGATCCCGGACCGCGGCAAGAATGTGTTCGGATTGGTGTGGCGGTTGATGCTCTGGGCTGTGATCATTGGCGTGTTGGTGTATGGCGCGATGCAGGCTGACGTCGATACCACTGGCTACCTGGTCATTCTGGGCGTTGCGGCGGTTACATTGCTGGTGCTGCTCTGGCAGTTGCTGCGCACCTATGAAGGCACCATTGAGCGGGTTCGCATCGAGGAAGAGACCGATACCGATGAGGACGGCTCTACCACAACGCGCAAAGTGACCTATGCCTATGTGCGTACAGCAGAGAACAAGGTGAAAAAGGTCAAGGCCAGGAACGATTTCGAGCGTGGCGATCTTGTCTACAAGCGCCCGGGAGACTGGGGGCCGCGCAAGGTCAAGGAGTAGGTGCTTTGGGTCGCGCCAAAAAGGCGCCTGGTAGATGACATGGCTCCCTGCCAGTGCAAGCATCTGGCAGGGAGCTGATGCGTCATAACCCTCTATCGCTCGATGCGACGTTGCCCATCCTGCTGCTGTTATTCTCCCACATATTGCGCCAGGAACCGCTGGCTCTGGCGCAGGGAGGCCTTACGCTGGGCCAGACTATCCTCATAGGCCCGGTCCTCTACCTCGACACACACTGGGCCGTCATAGCCCGTGTCAGTAAGCACGGAAAAGAACTCGCCCCAGTTTACGTCGCCCATGCCCGGCAGCTTGGGCGTATGGTACTGGAGGGGGTGCGCCAGGATGCCGACCTGGACGAGGCGGTCGCGATCCAGGCGCGCATCCTTGGCGTGCACATGGATGATACGCTCACCAAACTGGCGCACGGCACGGGCCACGTCCATCTGCTGCCAGATCAGGTGAGAGGGATCGAAATTGAGCCCGAAAGAGGGGCTGGGGATCTCGCTGAACATCCGCTCCCACACGTTGGGTGAGATGGCCAGGTTCTTGCCGCCGGGCCATTCGTCGGCGGTAAAGAGCATCGGGCAGTTCTCGATGCCGATGCGCACGCCATGATCCTCGGCCACGGCCACTAGGGGCGGCCAGACCTCGAGAAAGCGCGCCCAGTTGTCATCGATGGAACGGGTCCAGTCGCGCCCGACAAAGGTGTTCACCGTGTCAAGCCCGAGCCGCTGGGCCCCTTTGATCACACGGCGCAGGTGTTCCAACGCCACCGATGATTCGTTCTCGTTGGGGGAGAGGGGGTTTGGATAGTAGCCCAGCCCGCTGATGGAGACGCCGGTGTCATCCATCAGGCTCCGCACCTGGTCGACGCGGGCGTCGTCCAAGGTGGTTACATCGATGTGGGTCACACCGGCATAGCGTCGCTCGGCCCGGCCCACGGGCCAGCACATCACTTCGACGCAGGCGTATCCCTCCTCGGCGGCAAAATGCATCACCTCAGCCAGCGACAGATCGGGTAGAATGGCAGTCACGAATCCGAGTTGCATGGTAGCCTCCTTGAGGATGTGCCGTTGTCTATACTTCCAGTCCAAACAGTATGCGCACGCCATAGCCGATGACAAAGCTGAGCGCAGCTACGCCCAGACTGATGCCCGCCATCTCGAGAAAACGATGTCGAAAGGAAAGGTCTCGGGCCACAGAAAGATAGTAGGTAAAGGCCAGGATGATCACGACAGCGATGATCAGAGCGATGCCCAGCGCCGTGAGATAGTGAGCAATCAGCAAGTAGGGCAGGATCAGAAGGGCCACAGCGAGTATATAAGAGACGCCGGTATAAAGGCTGGCCTTGAGCGGGCTCTGGTCATTCTCTTCGGCCTGGACAGACAGGTACTGCGAGGCCGCCATGGACATGGACGCGGCGATGCCGGTGATCAGGCCCGATGCGCCGATGAGGTTCGTGTCTCTCAGCGCCAGTGTCAACCCGGCCAAAGCTCCTGTCAACTCGACCAGAGCGTCGTTCAGGCCCAGGACCATCGAGCCTGCATATGCCAGGCGCTCTTCATCAACCTGGTCGATCAGCCTGTGTTTTTGGTCACTTTTGCTCTCGACCATGCGCTGCGCTTCGGGGATCTCGTTCGCCACACGCGCATAGAGGTCCTGGTTCTGCGCTTCACG
>SLPC01000185.1 GCA_007132185.1 Anaerolineae bacterium
CGTTGCGCGCCATAGGGCAGGTTACAAGCCAATTCTTGCTCGCGATCTTGCAGGCGAAAGACAGCCAGGAAATCCCGGGCACGCTCGGTCAGCTCGCGCTCGTAGCGGCTGAATCTGCCCAGCCGCGTGACAGCCTCCAGGACGTTGTAGCCTGCATGGGTGTGGTACGCGATCCGCACATTGTCCAGAACGGTGAGATTCTGGAACAGGCGGATATTCTGAAAGGTACGCGCAATACCGCGGCGAGTGATCCGATGAGGCGGAAGGTCAGCCAGGTTCTGCCCCTCGAACAGGATCTGGCCCTCGGTCGGCGTATAGATTCCGGTGATCATATTAAAGACCGTGGTCTTGCCCGCACCGTTGGGCCCGATCAGGCCATAGAGGCCGTGATACGGGACATCCATCGAAAAGCTCGAAACGGCTCGCAATCCACCAAACACCTTGGTGAGGCCCCGAATATCCAGGGCTCGCTCCTGGGGCGGATTAGCCAGGCCCTCGCTAACACTCGTCACATTTGTTTCCATCTATACATCCTCACTCGACGCGGCTGTAGCCGGCGTAGCTGGCTGGCGAGTTGAAAGGGGAATGTCGCGCTCCGGCGGGACAGGCGTCCGGAACCAGCCCCACTCTCTGGTGCCCATCAGGCCCTCGGATCGCAAGAGCATGACCAAGAGCAGGATGATGGGATAGATCACAAAGCGCCAGTCCTCAAACCCCTGCGGGAGAATTACGCGCAGCTCTTCGATCAGAACGACGACGCCCACGCCAGCCAGGATCGTGCCCGTCATGCTGCCAAGCCCACCCAGCACGATGATGATCAGCGGATCAAATCCTCGAATGATGTTAAAGGTGCTGGGGTGGAGGAACCCGTACAGGTGCGCGTAGAGCGCGCCGCCCACGCCGGCGAACAGACCACCGACGGTAAAGGCCATCGTCTTGAGCTGGTTCACATCCACACCCATGCTCTGCGCGGCGATCTCATCCTCGCGCACCGAGATCATGGCGCGGCCATGACTGGAACGCAGCAGGTTGCGCATCAGGAACACGAGCAAGGCAAAGGTCGCCATCACCCAGCCCCAGGTAGTCCAGGTGGGTATGGCGACCATCCCGCGGGCGCCCCGCATGGTATCGATGACCATGTCCGAGTTCTGGAGCCCGGTAAAGACCATGATGGCAAAGCCAAGGGTGGCGATGCCGAAATAGTCGGAACCCAGGCGCAGCAGCGGCAGCCCCACCAGGTAGGCCACCAGGGCCGCCATGGTGCCCCCGTTGAGAATGGCGAGCACAAAGATGACGTTTCTGGCGACGTTATCTGAAAGCCCCTCGACGAGTGCATTGAGGCCGGGATCAAGCAGGGCATGGGCACCCAACGTGGCTACGACCCCAAGGCCGATGACCGCCGCAACGATGAATAGCACCGGCAGGAGGCACACCATGCGCGTCTCGTGCTCTTTCAGGTAGCTGGAGGTGCTCTGGGTGATCTTGCGGCGGAGCCGGTCCAGCCGGAGCATACGGATGAGCGCCAGGCCTGCGATGATGCCGAACTGGCCTGCCATCATCCATGCCAGGGCGCCTGCTCTGCTGCCGCTCCACGCCATCTGATAGTCCTTGGTAATGAGCGCAGAGCTATAGGCGCCAATCGCATAAAAGCCGATATGGCCCAGCGAGAACTGGCCGTTAAAACCATAGATCAGGTTGAGCCCCAGCGCCGAGATGGACGCGATGACAGCAATCTGGAAAATCTGATAGCGATAGGCCGAGATATGGCCGTTATCGCGAGCATACAGCACCCCGAAAAAGACGATCAGGCCCACAATCAGGGTGGGTATCCAGGAAGGCAGGGACAGTTTTCTCATGCGATGCTCCTCCTAGACCTTTTCCGCTTGTGGCTCGCCAAAGATGCCTGTGGGCTTGATCAAAAAGACCAAGATCAGGATCAGGAAGGCGATCAGATCTCGCAGACGAGAGCCCATTGGCATAAAGCTGACAACGAGCACATCTGTGGTGCCCATCAGCAGAGAGCCCACGAATGCACCGGGTATACTCCCGATGCCGCCCAATACCGCTGCCACAAACGCCTTGAGACCGGGCATGATGCCCATAAAGGTCAATATCTGGGGAAAGGCTATGGCATACAGCACGCCTCCCGCGCCTGCCAGCGCCGCGCCCAGGGCAAACGTAAAGGAGATCACCCCATCCACGTTGATTCCCATCAAGCGGGCGGCAGACTTGTCCAGCGCGGTGGCACGCATCGCCTTGCCAATCTTGGTCCGACGAATGATGTACTGCAATGAGAGCAAAAGCGCCAGCGTAATGCCGACGATAATGACGGTGATATTGGTGATGAGGATGCCGCCAACATTCCACACCTCTACCGGAAAGGGCCGGCGATAGGTGATAAAGTCAGGGCCAAAGACAAAGCTCAGAGCGGTAAAGTACTCGAGAAAGAAGGATACGCCGATGGCGGTGATCAGCGAGGCGATGCGTGGCGCATTGCGCAGCGGCTTGTAGGCAACGCGCTCGATTACTACGTTGAGAACGGTACAAATGAGCATAGCCAACAAGATGGCTGGCACAAAAGACCAATTATAACGAGTAATAGCATAAAAGCTGGTAAAAGCGCCTACCATGAACACGTCACCATGGGCAAAGTTGATGAGCCGTACGATGCCATAGACCATGGTGTATCCCAGAGCGATCAGGGCATACATAAAGCCCAGGCGTAGCCCATCGATGATGGCCTGGATAAAAAAGATAGGGCCATTCATGCGAACCAGGGCAACAATGCCCCATAGGAGACCAAAGGCCAGCGCCGCATAGATCGCCCATACCAGTGTGCGCAAGCTGTTCTTGAGAATCAATACTTTCATACTATCCCCTTGTGAATCAAGCCGGGATATGCAGTAGGAGGAGAGCAACCTTTGTTGCTCTCCTCCTCGAGAGCCGTATTACGGCGACACAAAGCGGAAGAACTCGCGCTCACCATTGACGATGCGGACGATCGCGGCCTTTTTGACCGGGTTACCGAACTCGTCAAAGGTGATGTCGCCAGAGACACCCTCAAAGCGGATGTTGGCCATATGGTCCTTGACGACGGCGGGATCATCGACGCCTGCCTCCGAGATGGACTGCAGGAGGATGTGGGCCGCGTCATAGGCCAGGGTGGCCAGAGCATCGGGCTCGGCGCCGTACTTGACCGCGTACTCGGCGACAAAGTTCTGCACCAGAGGCCGCGGGTCGGCGGGCGAGTAGTGGTTGGAAAAGTAACCGCCCTCAAAGAGATCGATCTCCAACTCGGGCGAGTCCCAACCGTCGGAACCCAGGAGCTGGGCCTCGATGCCGCGCTCACGGATCTGGGCTGCGATCAGGTTGTTCTTGGCATAGTAGTCAGGCAGGAAGATGACATCGGGGTCAGCCGCGGCGACCTTGCCGAGGATGGCCGAAAAGTCGGTATCATCCTTGGTGTAGGCCTCGTAAGCGACGACGGTGCCACCCATCTCCTCAAAGGAAGCCTGGAAATACTCGGCCAGGCCCTTGACATAGTCGTTGCCGACATCAAAGAGGATGGCGGCGGTCTCTGCGCCCAGCTCACGGCCCAAAGCCGCGACCACCTCGCCCTGGAAGGGGTCGAGGAAGCAGGCGCGAAAGACAAACTCTTTATTGCTGCCGTCCTCATTGATGGTGACGGCGGGGTTGGTCGAGGTGGGCGAGATCTGCAGCACACCCTGGGCCTCGGCGATCTCCGAGACTGGGATGGAGGCGCTGGAGCATACCTCACCGATGATATAGTTGACGCCGTCCTCAAAGATGACCTTGTTAGCGGCGTTAGCGGCTTCCTGGGCATCGCAGCGCGAGTCAGTGATGACGGTCTCGATCTCCCAGCCAGCGGCGCGGGCCTCGTCAAAGGCCATGAGCACGCCGTCGCGGGTCGAGTCGCCAAAGGTCTTGACGTCGCCGCTCAGAGGCGCCAGGATGGCGACCTTGATGGGGAAATCAGGCGCCGGGGCTACGCCCGAGCCAGCATCCGTCACAATGGGCGCGACGGCCGCGTCAGGCGAAATCCAGCGGGCATAGATCTGATCATAGACGCCGCTGTTGCGTACGCGGACCAGGCCCTCGTTGAACAGCTCCAAAAAGTCCTGATTCTGGCCCTTGTTGACCAGAGCGCCGTACTCTTCGCTGGTGATGGCGTCGCCGACGATCTTGAGGCGGCCCGCGAACTGATCCGAGAGGAGCGCGTAATCGGCGGCCACGGGGGTGTCGACCACCACGGCGTCGATGTTGCCGCTCACCAGGTCCAGGAGCGCCAGGTCGGCCGAGTCGTACTCTTTGAGCTCGGCGCCCTCAATATCCTGAATGGCAAAAGCGCCCGTTGTACCGATCTGGGCCCCTGCGGTGCGCCCCGAGAGATCTTCGGGTCCCTGAATCTCGGTATTGTCGGCCTGCACGACGATGGCCTGACCCGCATTAATGTAGGGGTCAGTAAAGTCGTACTTTTCCTGGCGGTCGGGCCGGATGGTCACCGCCGACATGATCACGTCATAGTCGCCACTCTCGAGGCCGGCAAAGATGCCGTCCCAAGCGGTATTCTTGATCTCGAAATCGAACCCCATCTCCTCGGCGATGGCGGTCAAGAGATCGACGTCAAATCCTACGATCTCTTTGTTCTCGTCTACAAACTCCATCGGCGGGAAGGACGCGTCCATAGCGACGACAAACAGGGGACGGTCGGTGGTTGTGTCGGTATCGGTCGGTGTGGTCCGACAGGCCGTAGCCAGTAGGCCCAGCAGCAACAGAACCGTCAGCAATACTGCCCACTTGGGCTTCATCTTGTGCTCCTCCTTGCATTGGAAAGGTATGTTCCCCGTCATTACTCGTGGGGCTGCAAACCCCCGTGCCCAGCATTGGGTAGGAGCGTCATTGCTCACGATTCTGGGTATTGCCTAGAGGCCCTCCTGCTACACTATGTCTAGCGGGTTCCGACTGCCGCGCATTATAGCACAAACTATTGTGCACAAGAAAACCCGTTATCCGTGGGGTCAACAAGCTTATGGATGCAGGACCTGTCTGGCAGGGTTCGCCCGTTTTGGAATTGGGAGCGCTCCGGCAACGGATGTTTTGTGCGACATGGTTAGCCTGCTATAATGGGCGCTTGGCAACGATTCAGTGGCCGAATGACATGCAGAGGGCTCTATCATGCTGTTGAGCAGCTATGGCATGCTCTTGCTTTTGGGCGCCATATGGGGCGCTTCGTTTCTTTTGATCAAGATCGGCGTGGCCGAGATTGGCCCCATGACACTGACCATGCTGCGCGTTTCTCTCGGCGCAGCGGTGTTGGGCGTGATCCTGTGGGCGCGAGGCGAGCGGCTCCCGCGCACGCGACGGGTCTGGTGGCATCTATTCGTGATGGCGGTTCTGGGCGTTGCACTGCCCTTTGCCGCCATTAGCTGGGGGACGCAGTACATCGCCAGCAGCCTGTCGGCCATCCTCAACGCCGCCATGCCGCTCTTTACGTTTGTCATCGTGGTCCTTTTGGGTAGCGAGACCACTGGTCTGCGACGGTTGCTAGGCGTGCTGATCGGGTTTGCCGGCATCCTGATCCTGGTGCTTCCCCAGCTACTCGAGGGGGGCTTGCAGGTCACGCTGCTAGGGCAACTCGCCGTTGTGCTGGCCGCGCTGAGCTATGCGGTCGCTGTCGTATATGCGAACCGGCACCTGGTGAAAGAGCCGCCGCTGCAAACCTCGTTGGGCCAACTGGCTCTGGCGGCGATCCTCCTATTGCCCATGGCCCTGGCCGAGGACTCGTGGCGCGCGCCCCTCACCTATCGGTCCATTGGCGCCGTGGTACTCATGGGGTTTCTGGGGACCGCCCTCGCCTACCTGATCTACTACCGGCTGATCCGCGAGGCCGGCGCCACCTTTACCTCTCTGGTGACCTATATCATCCCCGTATTCGGCGTCTTTTGGGGACGCCTGATTCTCAATGAGCGGCTGACCTGGCATGCCTTTGTGGCCTTGGGCCTGATCCTGGGGGGTTTGCTGTTGGTGCGCGGCAAGCCCGCCGTGCTCCAGACAGCCGAGCAGTCGCCGGTCGTCGTACCCTGCCAATGCAAGTAGCCGTCGCGCACGTACGTCTCTGACATACAGGAGCACCCCAGGAGCTTGTACGCTTGTCCCCACCCGTCGGCCAAGCTATACTGACCTTGGCTCACCACAAGGGGGATACCATGTCTCATACCAGCAACTATCTGGCGTTTGATCTGGGGGCAGAGAGCGGTCGCGCGGTTGTGGGACGCTTTGATGGCCAACGTCTGACGCTGGCGCCGCTGCATCGCTTTGGAAACGGGCCAGTGCGCATCTTTGACGGGCTCTTTTGGGATGTCCTCTACCTTTGGCGCGAGATGCAGGCAGGCCTCGGAGCCTATCGTAGGGTCTATGGCCCCGACCTGGAGGGCATCGGAGTCGACACCTGGGGAGTCGATTTCGCGCTCTTGGGCGCGCAGGGGGAACTCCTGGCCAATCCGCGCCACTATCGCGATCCGCGCAACGAGGCCATGCTCAAGCTGGCGCTAGAGTTGGTGCCCCGGCAAGAGATATTTGGCCAGACGGGCATCCAGTTCATGCAGCTCAACTCGCTCTACCAGCTCCTGGCGATGCAGCAGTATGGCGACGCCGCCCTGGGCCAGGCCGATACCCTGTTGATGATGTCCGACCTATTCCACTATTGGCTGACGGGCGTAAAGACCAGCGAGTTTACGCTCGCCACCACCACCCAGTTCTATGATCCCACGCGCCGCGATTGGGCGCGAGACCTGCTCCGTTCGCTGGATCTGCCCACACACATGCTGCCCGAGATCGTGGCCCCCGGCACGGTGCTGGGGCCTCTGGACGAGCGGCTAGCCCAAGAGGCGGGGCTGGAGGATGTGTCGGTGATCCTGCCTGCCAGCCATGACACTGGCTCGGCCGTGGCCGCCGTGCCCGCCCGCGGAGAGGACTTTATTTACCTCAGCTCGGGCACCTGGTCGCTGATCGGGGTCGAGATCCCCGAGCCGATTCTGACCGACGACGCCTTGGCGAACAACTTTACCAACGAGGGCGGCGTGTTCGATACCTTTCGTCTGCTCAAGAACATCATGGGGCTGTGGCTGGTGCAGGAATGCCGCCGCACCTGGGCCCAGGAGGGCGACGAGCTCTCGTACGACGAGCTGACGGCGCTGGCGGCTGAGGCGCCCGCGTTTGGCCCGCTGGTGGAGCCCGATGCGGCCGAGTTCCTGCCGCCCGGGGGTATGCCCGACCGGATCCGCGCCTACTGCCGGCGTACCGGGCAGCGTCTACCCGAGTCGCGTGGCGAGCTGGTGCGTTGCGCGCTCGAGAGCCTGGCCTGCAAGTACCGCTGGGCGGTGGAAAAGCTGGAGCAGATGCTGGGGCGCTCCCTACCGGTCATCCACATTGTGGGCGGCGGGAGCCAGAACACGCTGCTGTGCCAGTTTGCGGCCGATGCCACCCAACGCCAGGTGATCGCCGGACCCGTCGAGGCCACCGCCATCGGGAACGTCATGATGCAGGCTATCGCTTGCGGACGGATCGGCGATCTTGCCCAGGGCCGGGAGATCGTAGCGCGCTCCTTCGAGACCATCACCTACGATCCGGGGGATGTTGGCGGGTGGGATGAGGCCTACGATCGGCTCCTGGCCCTCCAGCGGAAAACCGAGGTCCTGTGAGCGGAGAAGGGGTGCAATGAAAGCCAAGCTGTTCCATAACGGCACGATCCATGCCCAGGGGGAATTCATTGCCGATGGCTGGCTGCTGGTAGACGGGGGGCAGATCGCGGGGATCGGCCCGGGCGCGCCACCGGCCTCCTATCGCCAAAGTGCCGAGCGGGTGGACCTGGAGGGCGCGTGGCTGATCCCCGGCCTGATCGACATGCACGCTCACGGCGCCCTGGGTTGCGATACTATGGACGCTGATCCCGAGGCCCTGCGAACCATGGCGCGCTTTTTCGCGCAACATGGGGTCACCAGCTTTTTGGCCGCCACCATGAGCGCGCCGGCGCAAGAGACCCACACCGCACTGCGCGCCGTACAAGCGACGATGGCGGCGGGCACCGGCGGGGCTACCCTGCTGGGGGCCCATGTCGAGGGACCCTACCTGGATGCGGCACGGCGCGGCGCTCAGGATGCCCGTTGGGTGCGCGCTGCCAGCGCCGACGAGTATCCGGCCCTCTTTGACACGGGCGTTATACGGCTCCTCACCCTGGCGCCCGAGATCCCGGGGGGGCATGATCTGATCCGCTATGCCCAAGAGCGAGGTGCCATGGTCTCCATCGGGCATACCCGCGCCGACTATGATGCAATGCGGACGGCGGTAGAGCTGGGCGCGAGCCAGGTGACGCACCTGTTCAACGGCATGGAGCCTCTGCATCATCGGCAGCCGGGCGCCGTGGGAGCGGCCCTGGTGCTGGACGGCCTCACCTGTGAGCTGATTGCGGATCTGATCCACCTTCATCCGGCGGTGCTGGCGATGGCCTACCGCTGCAAGGGGCCCGAGGGCGTGGCCCTGGTCACCGACGCTATGGCGGGTACGGGCATGCCTGACGGCGACTATACGTTGGGGGGCGCCCATGTGACGGTACGTGAGGGCGTTGCGCGGGACGCAGATGGCGCTCTGGCAGGGAGCACCCTCACGCTGGAGCGCGCTGTGGCCAACATGATGCAGGCCACAGGCGAGCCTCTGGAGCGTGTGCTAACCCTGGCGAGCCGGGTGCCGGCTCGATGTTTGGGCCTGCCTGCCAAAGGGGAGATTGCGCGGGGCCGAGACGCCGATCTGGTGGTGATGGAAGAGACGTGGCAGGTGCGCATGACGATGGTGCAGGGCGATATCGTCTATCGCACCTAGTTTCAGCGCAAGAACAACGCCCGCCGTGCACCAGGAGCTCGGCGGGCGTTTCATGTGGCAGAAACTAGGGTGCTAGCTCCTCCGGGGGCGGGGGCTCCCACGGATCCCCGGGGGTATAGATCATCGAGGGGCGACGGTGTCTGTGGCGGATCAGGAGCAACGCCCCGAAAAAGACAAAGAACACCACCGATACGATCTGGGCGGCCGGGATCCCGCCGATCAGCCAGGCATCGGGCCGGAAATAGCCCTCGAGGAAAAAGCGGATCACGGGATAGATCAGGCCATAGATAAAGATGATATCACCCCACAGCCGGCCCCGCTCCCAGTTGCGAGCCAGGTGATAGAGGATCAGAAAACCAACAAAGGCGAGGGCTGACTCGTAAAAAAAGGTGGGATGAAAGCGCTCAAAGCCCTCCAGGCCCGGCAAGCGGTGCTGCGGAGCGATATAGATACCCCAGGGCAGATCGGTGGGGGGGCCGTACAGCTCCTGGTTGAAAAAGTTGCCCCAGCGGCCGATGGCCTGGGCCAGGATCAGCCCCGGCGCACAGTAATCGGCCCACTCCAAAAAGCGCAGTTTGTAGTACCTGGCAAATAACCATACCCCGAACAGGCCTCCCAACACCGCGCCATAGATGCCGAACCCGGTCATCTGCAGGCCAAACATCTCGCCGGGGCGCGCCATGTAATAGTCCCAGCTCGAGATGATGTGATAGATGCGGGCGCCCAGAATGCCGGTGATCAGCACCACGATCAACAGATTCCAAGCCAGCTCGGGATTGTGACCGTTGCGGGCGGACAGTTTACTGGCGATATAGGCGGCCAGCATGGCGCCCAGAATGATCAGCAACCCATACCAGTATATGGTGATGGGGCCCAGCCGGAAGAATATCGGATTGGGCTGCATACCTACCTCCTTGATACCCCGACCAAGGGCGGGGTGTATATCGTAGCTACCCTATTATAATGCAATAGGCGCCATTTCCAAGAGTGGGTGATACCGTCGCTTATTCTACCTGACATACGAACCCCTTGAGGTAGGTTCCCTCGGGGAAAAAGAGCGATACGGGGTGATCGGCGGATTGGCCCAGACGCTCCAGAATGCGCACCTCGCGCCCGGCGTCCAGGCTGGCCCCAAACAGGATCTTTTGAAAGAGGCTCTCGTCCACAGAGCCCGAGCAGGAAAAGGTGGCCAGGATGCCGCCGGGTCGCACCAGATGCAGTGCCTGCAGGTTGATGTCCTTGTAGCCACGAGAGGCCGAGGGCACCTGAGCCCGGGAAAAGGCAAACTTGGGCGGATCGAGGATGATGACATCAAAGCGCCGCACCTGGTCGCGCATGGTGCGCAGCACGCGAAAGGCATCGCCCGTCACAGTCTCGACGCGCTCTGGCGCGATGCCGTTGAGGGCCATGTGCTCTTTCGCCGCGGCCAGCGCCTCGGCCGAGCTGTCCAGGTTGGTGATGCGCTGGGCGCCGGCCGTGCCCGCATAGACCCCAAAGGCCCCTGTGTAGCCAAAGGCGTTCAGTACCTCGGCGCCGGCGCAATAACGCGCCACGCTGTGGCGGTTCTCGCGCTGGTCCAGGTAGAAACCGGTCTTGTGGCCGTGGAGCACGTCTACCAGAAAACGTCGCCCATGCTCGGTGATCGCGACCTGAGGCGGTGGCATCTCGCCCGCCAGGGGGCCCACGGCGTCGGTCAGGCCCTCACGCGGGCGCACATCGGCGTCGCTGCGCTCATAGATGCCCTGGGGCGCAAGGAGCTCCATGAGCAGATGGGCCAGCAGCTCTTTGCGCTGCTCGATGCCGGCTGTGAGGGACTGGAACACCAGCCAATCGCTATAACGGTCGACGATCAGGCCGGGCAGGCCGTCGGACTCGGCGTGCACCAGCCGATAGGCCGTGGTATCGTCCAGGCCCGGCAGCGAGGCGCGTCGGGCAATGGCCGCGTCCAGGCGCCCTCGCCAGAATGCCTCATCGGGCGTCTCGTCAGGGTCCCAGGTGAGGATACGTACAGCGATTTGCGAATGGGGATTATAGTAGCCAACCGCCAGTCGGCGCCCTGCGCTGTCCACAATCCGGACGAGGTCGCCTGGCTGGGCCTGGCCCTCTACCCGCGCAATAGCCCCGCCAAAGATCCAGGGATGGCGGTTCTCCAGGGCGCGCTCGCGTCCCTTTTTTAGATGTACTGTGGTCATGCTGTATCCTCCCCTTCACGCAAGAATCGGAGCTTGTACACCTGGCGGGTCTGCTCGCTCACGGCATAGCGGGCGTCAATGCGTACGCCCACCACCCAAACCACCTCGTCCTCGCACACCAGGATGGGGAGGCTGTCGCGTTCGTGGCGGGGCGCCTTGGCGTTGATGAGCAGCTCCTTGACCGACTGACGATGCCCCAGCCCCAGGGGATACAGAGCATCGCTCGGCTCTCGGGGCCGGAGCAGCAGGTCGCCCTGCAGACGGTCAGCGTCGAAATAGCCGGTGTACGGGTCGGGGTTCGCGTCCCAATCGGGCGGCAGGGCGGAGCGGGGCAGGCTCGCGGCCCTGAGCTGCCAGCGCTCGTCCAGAGGCGTCGTGCCAGGGAGGTGCACCGGCAGCGGTTCGTGGACGCGAGGGCGATCCTCGCGGGGCCAGCCAACGCCCTTGGGCGCCAGGAGCACGGCCTCATAGCCCAGGGTCAGCATCAGGCCGCCGGGCAGTGTGGCCTGATCGCCCGTCTGCCCGCGCATCAGGATCTCGAGCGCTGCCTCCACATGCTCGTACGAGATGTCACGCAACGATTGACGCAGGCGTTGCACCCCCTCGCGCAGCACCGAACGCTGTAGCCCCACCGGCAGCTCGCGCAGGGCGCTCAGATCCATCATGATATGTTCCCCGGTCTCATGGCGTACGACAGCGGGCCATGTTTCGGCCAGCAGCCCGCGCAGTACGTCATAGTCTCCGGTCAAGGCCTCGGCCATGCGGCGCAGCACCGTGCGAATGCGCGGATTGTAGCTCGCCAGCGTGGGCAGCAGCTCGTGGCGGATGCGGTTGCGAAAGAGGGTCGTGTCCAGGTTGGATGCGTCGTAGAGGGGCTCGATGCCGTGCTCCTGACAGTAGGCCTCGATTTCGGCCCGCGTCACCTCGAGCAGGGGACGCACAAGGGTTACCCCACGCTGCACCCTGGCTGCGACCTCGGGCTCCAGGCCCAGGCGCAGCTCGTCCAGGGGTGTCCGGGGCCGCATGCCGCGCAGCCCTGCCAGACCGCTGCCCCGCAGCAGGTGCATCAGCACCGTCTCTACCTGGTCGTCGGCGTTGTGGCCCACTGCGATGGTGTGGCTGCCCAGTTGGTGTGCCAGACGTCCCAAAAAGGCGTAGCGGGCCTGCCGGGCGGCCTCTTCCAGCGAGAGGCCGTGGGCGGCAGCGTGGGCGGGCACATCCACCGTCTCGATGGTGCATGCCAGATGCCACTGGCGGCAACGCTGTGCCACATGGGCTGCCTCCGCCGCGGCGCTGGGACGAATGCCGTGGTTGAGGTGGCCCACATGCAGCGTTGCGTCATAGGCGGGGGCGATCTGCCGCAGCAGATGGAGCAGGCACAACGAGTCGGGCCCACCGGAGACGCCCACGATGACGGGCTCGCCAGTAGGCAACAGGCCCTGTTCCTCGATGGCGGTCTGGACACGCTGTATCAACTCTGACTGGGGCACTCTTGCTCTTTCCTCGTACCCAACGACGACGCCCGGCAGGGCGGACACTGTCCCATGATGCACAAGGCGGCTCGTCACCGCCTGGCAGGACGAACCGCCCCTACCGGATCCAGCAGCTATATCTCGTCCAGCGTTTGCCGGGCCAGCGCCTCGGGCGCGTCTCCCGCCCCCAGAGGCCGCAGCCGCACCGACAGATCCATAGGCGTCAGGCGCAGCAGGTACTCGGGGCGAGTGCCCGGACCGCAGCTCGCGCCACCCAGACCGGTCTGGCCATAGTCCAGGTTCAACATTACCTGGGGCTGCCATTCCAGCTCGTGGGTGTGCTCGGCGGCCGTCAGGTTCTCGGTCGTATAGTGATGGGCGCTGACTTCCATGAGGGGCAATCCCACGGCCAACAGCCCCACGCCGTCGCTGTCAGTGAGGGCGGCCCAGCGCACATCGGTCTTGTTACCATTCTCCTGGGGCACCACATAGGGCACGTACTGCTCGTCCACCGAGCCGGCATAGCGGCCTACCTGGGCGCTGGCCTTGCGGTCCACATAGCTCTCGTGGGAGCCGCGTCCAAACCAGGTCATGGCATCGAGCCCGGGCGCCAGGCGCAGTTGCAGCCCAAAGCGTGGCAACACGCCCGCGCGCAGGTTGGGATCGAGGCTGGTGTCGATGACGACATCTCCGCTGCCATAGATGGTGTAGACCTGGCGGCAGGCGATGCCAAAGGTAGTCTCTGGGGGGCTGGTGAAAAAGCGCACGACGACCTGGACGATCTGGTCGGCCGCCTGCTCGGCTGATACCTCGCGGATCAGACGGGTTAGCCGATCCAGGCCCATGGCGCGCCACATGACGGCCATCGATTCCATGCGCCCCCGGGCCATGTCGTTGTCGGTGGGCGCCCGCCAAAGGTTGAGCCGCGGCCCGTGGCCGAGCAACTCGCGACCGTGAGCCTGCCACGACGAGATCTCTCCCAGGGCGCGGTCAAACGTGAGCGCCCAATCCTGGCCCGTGACCACGATCTGGTTGGCGTCCTCCTGCAGTTCCAGCGCAGAGATCGTGTCCGAGGACAACTGCTCAGCGGGGGCCTCCCACGGCATGCGAAACTGCTCCCAGGCCACCTGGTGGCCCGCCTCGGCCCAGGGCGCGTCATGGCGTCGGGTAAAGCTCAGGTTCAGCCAGTACTCGGCGCCGGGCGCAAGCTCGGGTTGAGTCAGGTCCAGGGTCACTCGTTGTGACTCGCCGGGACCGATCTCGAGGCGAGATACGGCACCCTGATCAATGGCAACCCCGTCCTCGGTCAGCGTCCAACTGATCTCGAGCCCATCCAACGACAAAAAGTCATAGCGATTGGTGATCAGAATCTCGCCCGCGTCCAGATCTTGGTGCTCGATCACCACCGGCTGGATCAGATACTTGTACTCGATCAGGGCCGGGTGGATTGAGCGGTCGGGGCCTACCAGCCCGTTGCAGCAAAAGGGGCCGTCGTTGGGCACATCGCCAAAGTCGCCGCCATAGGCAAAGAAACGCTCGCCATTGTCGGCGACCTTGGTCAGGCCCTGATCCTGCCAATCCCAGATGAACCCGCCGATCAGCCGCTCGGTGTTGCGGATGGCGTCCACGTATTCCTTGAGGTTGCCACAGCTATTGCCCATGGCATGGGCATACTCGCACATCATCACGGGACGCGGATCGTCAGAGACGGTGGCCATTTGGATGATGCGCTCTACGCTGGGGTACATGGTCGAGACCACGTCCACATAGGGCTCGCGCCCGGCCGATTCATAGTGGACGAAACGGGAGAGATCGTTGGCATGAATCCAATTGGCCATAGCCTCGTGGTTGGGGCCGTGGCCCGCCTCGTTGCCCAACGACCAACAGATGACGCTGGGGTGGTTCTTGTCGCGCTCGACCATGCGGATGGCACGCTCCAAAAAGGCGGTGCGCCATACCGGGTCGTTGCTGGGCTTGCCCCACACCCCGTGGCTCTCGAGATTGGCCTCGTCAATGACGTACAGGCCGTACTCGTCGCACAGCTCCAGCCAGTAAGGATCGTTGGGATAGTGGGAGGTGCGCACGGCGTTGAGGTTGTGCTGTTTCATCAGCGTAATGTCGGCCTGCATCGCCTCGCGGCTCACCGCCTTGCCGCCCTCGGGGTCGTGATCATGGCGATTGACGCCCAGCAGCAGCACCGGCACGCCGTTGATGAACAGCTTGCCCTCGCGCAGCTCGACCTGCCGAAAACCGACGCGGCAGCTCTGGGCCTCGATCAACTCGCCATCGCCATCGTGTAGCGAGAGCACCAGCGTGTAGAGATAGGGCGTCTCGGCGGTCCACTTGTGCGGGTTCGAGATCACGCCCTCGAACTCGAACACCTGCTCGCCTGCAGCGATGGTCTCTGTATCGAGGATCGGCTCGTCCAGGATGACCTGCCCCTCGGCGTCATACAGGGAGGCCCGCAGCGTCAGGTCCGCAGGAGCATCCCCAGCGTTCTCGATCCAGGCCCGCACCTGTAACGCACCGTCACGATAGTCGGTGCTCAGAGGCGTGTGCACGGCGAAATCGCGCACATGCTGTTGCGGTGTGGCGCAGAGATAGACGTCGCGATAGATGCCCGCCAAACGCCAGTGGTCCTGGTCTTCCAGATAGGTGCCGTCGGACCAGCGCAGCACGCGGGCCGCCAGCAGATTCTCCCCCGGCTGGAGGTAGGGCGTGAGATCGAACTCGGCGGGCAGGCGGCTGTCCTGGCTATAGCCCAGGAACTGGCCGTTGAGCCACAGATAGAACGCCGATTCCACGCCGCCGAACACCACCGCGACCCGTTTACCCTCCCAATCCTCAGGCAGGGTGAACGTCATCCGGTAGCTGCCCACCTCGTTGGTCTCGTGGGGCACCCGGGGCATCTCGTCGGGCGGAAAGGGGTACTGAACGTTGACATACTGGGGGTAGCCATAGCCATGCATCTGCCAGTTGGCGGGCACGACCAGGGCATCCCAGCCACTCGCGTCAAAGCCGCCCTGCTCAAAGCCCTCGGGTGCCTCGTCAGGGTTGGGCGCCCAGTGGAACTGCCAGTCACCGTTCAGCAGTTGCACCCATGGCGAGTTCAGGCGCTCGCCCTGCAGTGCCAGCTCGACGCTGGGGTAGGGCACGGACGTGGCATGGGCCGGCGCCCTGTTGATACCGACAACCTCGGGGTTCTCCCAGTCAGGCAACTGATCTACAGTCATGGCATTCCTCCAGCAACATCATGGCATGTGTCCGGCTCGGACATGGCGATAACCTGAGCCTCGGCGACTCTTAGTCTGTATCATCAGAGCGCTGTAGCGCCTGGGCCTGCTCGGCGCTCAGGCGGCGCGCATTCCGTCCGTGCATGGGGATGGGCTCATCTCGTGCGGGCATGGGCGGATAGTCGGGCGTGCCAATGCCCTGCACCAGGTCGTCGACGCGTATGGCTTGGCCAGAGGTCATCGATTGGTTGGCGGCCACGCCGGTAAGGATCGAATAGGCCCCGCCGCGCTGATCGGCGGCGCGCAGGTAGGGATCGGGCTCGCGTTCGCGCTCGGGCGCGAACAGGTCCCTGAGCAGGGGCATATCGCCGCCGCCATGCCCGCCCTCGGCGGTCCACACGGGGATGCTGTAGGGCGTGCCAAAGTGAGGGAATACCCGAATGGTGGTGCCCTCGGTCAAGAGCTCGCCCGGCGTGGTGCCGTCCCCGCTGATGTATACCGTCTCCTCGCACTTGTGCTCCAGCCGTCCCTTGGAGCCGTTGATAGCGACGATATAGCCCTCCCAGGGCATGAATGCGTTGAGCGAATAGCTCATGCGCACGCCATCGGCATAGGTGACCGCCACGTGCATGCTGTCCTCGATATCGATGTCGGCGCTGAACACGCAGCGATCCCGAAAGTAGCCATCGTGGGCCTCATTCTCGAGATAGAGGGCCTCCAGGTCGGGGCTGGCGGTCAGATCGAGGCAAAATGCACAGCGTTCGGCGACGGGGCAGCCCAGGCAGCGCTCGCCGCGCCCGTGCAGGCCATAGCGCTCGGCCTGGTGGGGCGTGTAGAAGGCCCGCTGGCCGGTGGCATAGACCGTGTCGGGGACGCTGGACAGCCACCAGTTGATCAGGTCAAAGTGGTGGGTGGCCTTGTGCACCATCAGGCCGCCCGAGTTGGCCTTGTTGCGGTGCCAGCGTCGAAAGTAATCGGCGCCATGGTGGGTATCCAACAGCCAATGGAAATCGAGGGAGAGGACATCGCCGATCACACCCGACATGAGCAGGTCCTTGATCTGGGTGCGCGGTGGCGAATAGCGATAGTTGAACGTGACGCGACAGGCGCGCCCGGTGCGCGATTGGGTGTCGATGATGCGCTGGCATTTGGCGGCATCGGTGGTCATTGGTTTCTCGGTGATCACATCACAGCCGGCCTCCATGGCCCGACAGATGTAATCGTCGTGGGTGGCATCCATCGTCGTAACGACGACAGTATCGGGGCGGCATTCGGCCAGCATGCGGTCGAAATCGGCGGCGGAGAAAGTGGGGACGTCCAGGCCGCGTTCGCGCACCCAGGCCTGGCGCAGGCCGAGCCGCCCCGGGTTGCTGTCGCACAGTCCCACCAGCTCGCACGATGCAGAAAACAGCTCGACGAGGGCGGCCGTATACATCATCGAACGACTGCCCACGCCCACCTGCACATACCGTTTCTTCACGGGAATCACCTTTCCATGGCCCAGGCATCGATTACTGCTTCGATTGTAGCCGTAACCCAGCTCTGGGGCAACCGGATCATGCCCGGGGGTGGAGCATCGCGTTCACTCACCTAAAATCGTACTTTGAGAGTAAGGTTCCCTCAAATGATAATCGTACCGGGGAGGGGGCCATGGATGAAGGGAAGCATGCAGGTAAACAAAAAAAGCCCCCCGAACTCTCGGGAGGCTCTTGGGTGAGCGATGGGATTCGAACCCACGATCTTCTGGGCCACAACCAGATGCCTTAACCACTCGGCTACGCCCACCACGCCACGAAAGATTTTACCATAGTCAGGCCCCGGCGCCAAGTTGGGGTTCACGGGGTGTCACGGCAATGTCAAAGTCAGGATTACGTGTAATTATACCTTGCATGAAGCGCGGTCGAATCTCGCGAGGGCGAACACAAGGTTCGCCTCTACCAAAAAACGTATGAAACAGCATAAAGGTAGCGGCGACGCTCGTCTTTGCCCAAGCTATCTTTGCCGAACTCTATCGTAACTGCGACTTGACGCTGTGGGCGAGGTGCAGGGCTCGAAAGCGCCGAGAGGTTGACGCACTCTGGCGGCTCGAGTATGATCTGCGCATGCCTAGGAGAGATACGGGCGAGCCGCGCGTCTCCAGACCGATCACCGTCACGCAGGTTGTGGGCATGTTGGCCCTCGTCCTGATCGTGTTCTTTATCGTTGCCTTTGCCTCCAAAGCGGTTGAGACATATCGGCTTCGCACCTGGTTGCATGACATGGAGCAAGAGATCGCGGCGATGGAGCGAGAGTATGCAGCGCTGACCCTTGAGAAGCAACGCCGGGAGTCTGATGCATGGATCGATCAGGCGCTCAAGGAGGCCGGGCGCGTGCCACCCGGTGTGCTGGTGGTGCGGGTGGTAACGCCCGAGGCGGCGCCAAAGCCCGAGCCTCGCGAGATTGTCCCGGGCCTTGTGCCGCGACTGCCTGAGGCGGGCGAGATCGGGCCCCTGTTCGATAACCCCAACTGGAAGGCCTGGATGGACCTCATTCTCAACCGCGAATAAACCCTTGCGGCTGGCAGGCGGGCCATTTTCTACGCCGGAGGTGTCATCATGAAAGCCCTGGCTGCCCTATTGGAGCGTTTCGATATTCCCCTGGCCCTGCGCGAGATCGAGGTCCCGCCGCTGGAGCAGGGACAGGTGTTGGTCCAGGTGGCCGCCGCCGGTGTGTGTGGCTCTGATGTGCATATGTGGCGCGGGCTGGACCCACGCACGCCTCTGCCGATCATTCTGGGGCATGAGGGTGTGGGGCACGTGGTCGAGACGCGGGGCACGCGTCTCGATATCCACGGCCAACCGGTGGCGCCCGGCGATCTGATCACCTGGGAGCGGGGGGTGACCTGCGGGGCCTGCCATGCCTGCGCCGTCTTGGGCGAGCCCTCGCTCTGTAACCGACGCTGGGCTTATGGCATCCATCGATCGTCACAAGAGCCACCCCATCTCAACGGCTGCTATGCCAGCCACATCATCCTGGACGCCCGCACCCACCTGATCGCCCTGGAGCCGGACGATGATCCGGCGCATTTCGTTGCCGCCTGCTGCTCGGGAGCCACGGCGGCGCATGCTCTGGACCTCACGCCCGTGACATTAGGCGATACGGTGGTGATTCTGGGGCCGGGGCCGCTGGGCGCCTTTGCGGCCGCTCTGGCGCGAGCCGCGGCCGCTGAGCATGTGGTGGTCATCGGGGGGACCAGCGAGCGCCTGGAGCTTTGCGCTCAGTTGGGCGCCACGCTCACGCTGAACAGGCATGCCAATGGTAAAGATGAGAGACGGCAGATCGTGTTGGATCTCACGCATGGGCACGGGGCTGATCTGGTGGTCGAGGCCTCGGGCAGTGTGGCCGCGGGGCGCGAGGGCCTCGATCTGGTGCGGCAGGGGGGCAGCCTCTCCCTGGTGGGATTCGGCACGCCAGTGGGCTCGATGTCGCTGGAGCCCTTTGAGCAGCTCGTGCGCAAGAACGTGCGGGTCCAAGGCGTATGGGTGAGCGATGTGCGGCACACGCTACGCGCCATCAGCCTCGTGCGACAGAATCCAGAAGCGTTCGCGCAGCTGGTGACCCACCGCTTTCCGCTGTCACAGGCCACCGCGGCGTTGGAGGCGGTCGAGGAGCGAGGCGCGGCCAAGGTGGTGCTGGAGCCGCGGGCCCCCTGACCTCCTTTTGGCCGGTGCTGATGCTGACAGATGACCCTCGTTCTGTTGCTGATCATGGCCCGTGGCTCTGCGGGTTTGACCCAATCAGCAATCAGGGGCACAATGCCTCACATACGACCACCGATAATCCCCAAGAGGTCGCCTGTGGGCCTATGAGGGGTGGAGATTGAGAACAGAGGACTCGTGAAAGAGGGGCGCTCAACATGGATGACTTGGTTCGCTTGTGGGAAATGCCCGAGACCACCGAGAACTATATGATTGCGGGCTGGGAGCAGTGGGCCGATGCGGGCGAGATCTCGTCGGGCCTGCCACATTATCTCATAGAGCTTACTGGGGCAGAGCGTGTTGGCAAGATTCAGCCCGATAGTTTCTACTTTTTCCAGGTACCCGGCACGCATCACTTGCTGCGCCCTCAGGTCAAGCTGGTACAGGGCCATCGAGAGAGCATGTCGACCCACAACAATGACCTGTACTATGCCAATGTGGACGGCAAAGGGCTGTACATCTTTATGGGTGAGGAGCCGCACCAGAACGAGGAGCGTTACGCCGAGGCCTTTTTGGATCTGGTCGAGTCTGTCGGCGTCAGGCGTGTGGTCATCGTTGGGGGCGTCTATGGAGCCATGCCCTATGACAAGGACCGCGAGATCTCGTGTGTGTATAGCCTGCCGCGCATGAAAAAAGAACTGGACCAGTATGCCGTACGCTATTCGAACTATGAGGGAGGCTCGACCATCGGCAGCTACATGGCCCACCATGCCGAGTTTCGCGGCATCGAGATGGTCGTTTTTCACGGCTTTGCGCCTGCGTACGAGTTCTCGCAGATGGGGCTCACCGTGCAGGCGATGCGCGTTGAGGAGGACTGGAAGGCCTGGCTCGATATCATGCGCCGAGTGGATTATATGCTGGGGTTGGGGCTCGATCTCTCGGATCTGGAGGAGCGCGGCAGCACTCTGATTGCGGCCTGGCGCAACAAGATCGACGAGCTGGAGCAAAAACACCCCGAACTGCACATCAAAGAGTATCTGGACTCGGTCGGCCAAGACTTTGAGGAGCGGTCGTTCATCCCGCTGGACTCGGCTTGGGACGAGTTGGGTGATATTCTTGACGATCAGGGATAGGACTAGCGCCAGGGCGGCTGATTGCGCCAGCTCTCGGAGCCAGGCAGGCTCGAGTGAAAGCGTCGCCCCATCCGCCAGAGCAGGCCACCGGTCAGGCCCAGGCCGCCGACCAATCCCAGGGCATAGGTGATAGGAAAGGGCAGCGGCTCGCCGGCGCGTACATCAAAGGCATCGATCACGATTTCCAGGCCGGTGCTGGCGGCATCGGCATCCGGGGCCACAATCAGACGTAGCGTATGCTCGCCGGGGCCGGCGTTCCGCACTAGCGGGATGCGGGCCCCGATCTCTTCTTGAGTGCTATACAGGCTCACATAGCTGGCGCCCTGAGCGTCTCGGGGTAGGCCGCTTACCGAGTGGCCATCCAGCGAGACGAGTAGCCGCCCCCCATCGGGGCCGGTGCGGGTCAACAGATCAACCTGCCGGCTCTGGAACGTCAGCGACACGCTATCACCCGGGCGGGCAGACTCGATCCAGGACCCGCTCACGGCCTGGGAGTGTATGGCATGCAGCCACGCACCATAGCGTTGGACGGCGGGACTGGTCTGTTGATGCATGCCCGGCCCGGCGACGCTCTTGGTTCCGGCCACATCTTGCACCGCAAAGTATACCTGCCGCGGCGTAAAGTCGGTGTCCACCATGCGAAAGTAATACTCGGCATTATCGGGCGTGATGTTGCCCACCTGCCGCAAGTACCAGATCATGAATACCCCGGCCCAGGGCCACTCTTCTCGCGCGATGCGGATCCCTTCCAGCGTATACTCGGCCTGCTGGCGCTCTGTCACCCGACCCCACCTGGCCGCTTCGGGAGGGATGGATGGGGGGGCTGCGTTCCACCCGTACTCGTTGAACCATATGGCCTTGTGCGCGTCGCCATAACGCTCCATGATCTCTCGATGAAGCAGGACGCGCTGGAAATTGAGTACCTCAGGATCGGGCGGGCTATCGGGGGGGAGATCGAGGCCAAAGGCGTTGGCCGAGTAGATGTCATAGTAGTCGGCAAAGCCGGCCTCGTACATGGCCGTCAAGTAGTCCAGATCGTTCATCGAGCGCCATTTGCCCGGCTCGGGATGTGGCTCACCCAGGGTGATGGCCAAGGGGGCGCTCAGCACATGGACGTTGGGATCGGCCTCCTTGGCGCGACGGTAAGCCACCTTGAGTAGCTCCACATAGGCCTCTGCGTCCACCGGCTGGTTGCCCCACTCGGGATAGATGTTGGGCTCGTTCCAAACCTGGATATAGCGAATGCGCCCCCGGTAGCGCGAGACAAACTCGTAGACGAAATCGCCATAGTCCTCGAAATTGTCGGGAGGGCGCTGGGCCAAGCTATTATCTTTGCGGGTCCAGACGGGGGGGCGATCCAGCCGCGCCACAATCTCCAGATCGTACTTTTCACAGGCCTCGACGATGCGGTCCCATTTGGCCCAGCTGTCTTCCTTGGTCTGCGGATCAAGGAACTCGCCCTTGCGCCTTGGCTCGATCTGCTCCCAGGGGAAATGCTGCTTGACCCAACCGATGCCTGCATCAGCCGCCATGTGCAGCGCCTTGTCGATCTTCCAGGGTTCCACCTCGCGGCCCAGAAAGAAGTTGGCCCCAAAGGGATTGACATCGGTGTTGGGGATGGTGCGTTCATAGGCGAGAGAATGCCCTGGGCGTTGGCTCGCCAGGGTTCGCCAAAGCAGGCTACCCAGGAGCGTTGTGATTGTTAGGAGAGCCAGGGTCAGGAGGATCGCCACCAGCCACCAGACAGGCCGATAGCGGCGCCAAAGAAACGCCATGTCCAGCAACACCTCTTGCGTTGTGCTTCTCGGAAGGCGGGCAGCATTATAGGTCCTTTCAGGGCCCTTTGTCAATCGAGGCCGCGCCTCTTATAATGTGCGAGCCGACCCCACGACATTGAACGGTAGAACGATGGTGCCAGATGAAGATCATCACCAGCCATGAGCGCGCCGATATGGACGCTCTGGCTTCTATGTATGCGGCGAGCCTTCTGTTCACCGACCATATTCCGGTGCTGCCCCAGAATCTGAACCGAAATCTGCGCGACCTTATCTCCCTCTACAAGGAGCAGCTTCCCTTTGTTGAGCGGCGGGAGCTCCCCAGGGAACGGATTAGCGAGGTGGTGCTGGTGGACACCCAGGCGATTGCGCCTATGCGTGGCATGGATCAAGAGACTCGCATCCATGTCATCGATCATCATGTACGAGATCCCCGGCTCACCTCCCAGGTGCATTTCGAGGGCGACCCGATTGGCGCAACGACGACCCTGCTGGTGGAGCGGATCCGGGAGGGCGAGCTGTCCCTAGACACCATCGGCGCTTCGCTCATGCTCATGGGCATCTATGAGGATACGGGTTCGCTCACCTATCTAACTACGACGCCGCGTGATGCGGCGGCCGCTTCCTGGTTGCTGGCCCACGGCGCCGATCTCAAGATCGTGAACGACTTTTTGCGGCGCCCGCTGACCGAGCTGCAGCGTAATGCGCTGGCCAAGCTGCTGGCTGCTGCCGAGATCCACACCATCCGCCACCGTACCGTCTGCCTGGCGGCCATTCGCCTGGAGAACTATGTGGACGAACTCTCCTCACTGATCCACGAGCTGATGGATATATTCGAGACCGATGCCGCCATTCTGTTGGCGCAGTATGAGGAGAGTGTCCAGATCATTGCCCGTAGCTCTACCGATGCCCTGGATGTATCCGAGTTGGTTCGCCCGTTGGGCGGTGGTGGGCATAGCAAGGCAGCGGCTGGGCGCACCGAGGATATGGCGCTGGAGGAGGTCTCGAACCAGATCCTCGAGGGCCTGAGCAAGCATATCGTCGCCCCCATACGGGTTCGGGCCATCATGTCCACCAACGTGCATACCCTGGCGCCTGACATAACCGTCGAGGATGCCGCCCAGCTCATGCGCCGCTACGGTCACGAGGGGTTCCCCGTGGTCGAGAACGATCGCCTGATCGGGATCCTCACGCGCAGTGACGTGGACCGGGCCCTGCATCATCGCCGGGGCGAGACATCCATTCGCAGCATTCTCTATACCGGCCCAGTGTACGTTTCGCCCGACGCTTCGGTGGAGCAGGTGCAGGAGGTGATGCTTTCCCACGGCCTGGGCCAGGTGCCGGTGGTCGAGCAGGGACGCTTTATTGGCATTGTGACCCGCACCGATCTGATCAAGCTCTATAGCCCCACTTTCGATGATGAACGCCTCCAAGAAATCCGTGAAAAGATGGATCGGGCTCTGCCCGAGGGCCTGCGTGAGCTACTGCTCCTGGCGCGTGATGCGGCCAATGATCTGAACTATTCGCTGTATGTGGTGGGTGGCTTTGTGCGCGACCTGTTGCTGGATGCTCCCACCCTCGATCTGGACCTGGTTGTCGAGGGGGATGCCATTCGGATGGCGCGGCGGCTGGCAGAGCAGGTAGATGGCCATGTGCGCAGCCATGCCCGCTTTGGCACCGCCAAGGTCATTCTGCATGGGGAGCGTGGCGAGGGAATGCCCCCGGCCCTGGATTTCGTGACGGCGCGCACCGAGTTTTACGAAAGCCCCACGATGCTGCCCCAAGTGGAACGCAGCTCGATCAAGCAGGACCTCTA
>SLPC01000212.1 GCA_007132185.1 Anaerolineae bacterium
TATCCTCCCAAAAGTAGGCCGCGTCCACGTCGGTCTGCGACAGCACCTCCTCAAAGAGGGCCAACCACAGCTCGGTGAGGTGGGCCAGGATATCGCGTATGAGGTCGGGCGTATCGAAAAAGGCATACATCAGGTTCTCAAACCCCATGAGGGTGCGCAACGAGGAAAACACGCCCAAGAAGGGACCGCCCAGGATCAGGGGCCAGGTGCGATCCCGATACTGGCGCACCTGCTCGGCCCAGTCCGGGGGGAGCCGGCCGTCGATGCTGATCTGGAGGCGCTCGGCCTTGAGGCGCTCCCAGTCCTCCCGGGAGCCGACGGGCCACGCCAACACCTGCGGCAGCGTGGAGGCGTCCTTGCGCACCATGACGACGGTGCCATCGGGCTCGCGGCGCCGGACCAGCTCCTCGTCCTCCCAGAGCGTCTCCCGGCCAAAGGGCGGCCAGATGCCCCACTCGCCGTCGATCTTTTCCAGGCCCTCGTCCAGGCCGAGGTGAGAATGCACGGCTCGGTCCCGCGGCTCGCTGCGACGCCAGGGAAAGCCTTCCCCCTTGACGCCGTCGCCCGGCGCCAGGCCCAGAGGGGCCTCCGGATGGCGGGGAAGACCCTCGCCGTGCCAGCGATCCAGGGTGCCGGCCCAGTAGCCCATCTCCCAGTTGGGCAGGCGATCCACCGGCTCCAGGCGCATGCAGGCCAGGAAACGTTCGCGAGCGTTCATCATCTTCTCCCTATCGTGGCAGCCTCTATCGATCCTACCGGGGGCAGTATAGCCCACAATCTGGCGCCGGAACAGCGCCGCAGCATCCCGACGCGAAGACGCGCTCTGCGGCCTCGAGGCGTCGCGTTGACGCCGGATCTGCTCCTGACTAGAATGCGTCCCGTGTCGGTGTGGGCAACCCACAAGGACGGAATGTGGTCTACAATGTATCGCCATACAATCGATCCCGAGCCTGGCGCGGGCTGCTGATCCTGGCCCTGGCAACCTATCTCGTTCTGGCGACCCACCAGCTCGGCCTCCCGGGCCTCAACTATGATGAGGCCCTCGAGCCGGCGCCGGCCATGCAGTTTGTTCTGGGAGAGCCCCTCGACTCGTATTCCACGGTGCATCTCTTTGACCGCGATTGGCCCCTGAGCGTTTTGCCTTACGTGGGCGGAACCACGACCTATCTGCTCATGCCTGTGTTTGCGCTTTTTGGCCCTGGCCAGGCCACCCTGCGCCTCACGCTAATCGGGCTTGGAGCGGTCACGCTGGTGGTGGCCTGGTCCGTAGTGCGCTCGCTGTTCGACGAGCGGCTCGCGGGCGTGGCCACACTGTTGCTGGCCGTGTCCCCCGCCTATCTCTTTTGGACGCGCATGGGCTCCTACATCTCTCTCCCGTTGGTGCCCCTGGCGCTGGCCGTGGTGTGGGCGTTGCACCGCTGGCGTGAGACCGACCGGGGGCGCTATCTGGTCGTGGCTGGGTTCTGCTTTGGCCTGGGCCTTACCACCAAGATTCTCTTTATCTGGCTGCCTGTCGCCCTGGCGCTGGCCTGGCTCTTGTTGGCGCCGCGCGGGGACGATGGGCGACGCGACTGGCTGGGTCCGTTGCGCCGCACGCCGGTGGGGGCATGGTTGCTGGCCGGTGGTGTGGCGCTGGTGGGAGCAGCGCCCTTTTTGGCGCTCAATCTGCTCCACGCCGGCGAGACGGTGCAGCTCGTACGCCGCAACCTGTTCGAGACCGAGCTCTATGGTGTGAGCAACCTGGACATGTTGACCAATCTGCGCATCCGCTTTGCCACCGATCTTGTAGCGCTCTTGGATGGCGTCTGGTTTGCCGACGTTCTGGGCGGGCTGCATCGCTGCCCCTTCACAGCGCCTGCGCTGGGCGTTGCGCTGCTGGTCATACTGGCCCTCTGGAGGGCGGGACGTCTGGCGCATCCTCGCAGGGCGGCATTCCTGGCCATTCTCATCGTAGCCATCACCATCCAGAGCGCCGTGACCGTTAGCAGCCTGGGCGCCATGCATCTGGCCATCCTCTGGCCCTGGCCCCAGACCCTGATCGCGTTGGCGGCCGTGGGTTTGCTCGACTATGCCCGCGACAACCGGCGGATCGCGTGGCCTGTGGCTCTGCTGGCGGGACTCCTCGTCGTCATGCCGCTGGCTAGCAACCTGCGCACTGTGCTGGCCTATCATCACACGATGGCCCAGACCGGCGGGCGGGGGAATTTCTCCGATGCCATCTTTAGCCTCGCGGCCGACCTGGATCAGCCCGATGTGCCGCAGGCCGTGGCGCTGGATTGGGGGTTCAAGCGGAATATGCAGCTCCTGACAGGGAATCGGGTCATTCCCGAGGACGGGTTCACCTACTCGCAGCAGCCAGGGATCGAGTACAGGAGCTGGGCCGAGTGGCGTTTCGAGCAGGGCCCGGCGCTATACATTGCGCACACGCCGGCCTATACGGCCTTTGGCGGTCACCGGGAGCTGCTGGAGGAGGCGGCCTATCGCACGGGGCGCGAGCTGACGCTCTGGAAAGAGTACGCCCACCGGGATGGCGTGCCGATCTATCGCGTTTATAGCGTCGCCCCGGCGCCCCCTGTCACAGAGCTGCCCGTCGATGCCACCGGCCTGGAGGCCCGCTTTGGCGCCGAGCTCACGCTGTTGGGGCACGACCCCCTGGGCGAGGCCTGGCAGGCCGGCTCGCGTGCCGTGTTTCACGTCTACTGGCAGGCCGAGACCGAGCCGCAGGCCGACTATAAGGTGTTCGTCCATCTCTCGGTCGCTGACGAGCAGGTCATGGCCCAACACGATGGCGTCCCGATGCTGTGGGCCTATCCGACCAGCGCCTGGCAGGCGGGCGAGATCATTGCTGACCGCATCCAACTCTCGCTATCCGAGGATCTGACGCCGGGGCTCTATCGGCTGTGGATCGGGATGTATCACGAACAGACGGGGGAGCGCCTGTCCGCCGTGCGAGAGGGTGAACGTTTGCCCGATGATCGGTTGATGCTGGCTGAGATCGAGGTGACGTCAGAAGGGCCACGCTGATGGCGCGGCCCTCGGTCGCTAGTTGATTTCGGCTATTGCCCCGGGACAACGGCCTGCTTGCGGGCGCCCGTCAAGATGCGGCAGCCTTCCTCGCCGACGACCACCATGTCCTCGATGCGCACGCCGCCCCAGCCGGGGATATAGATGCCCGGCTCGACGGTGAGTACCGTTTGTGCGGGCAGGACGCCTGTGGCGGTCATGCCCGCGCGGGGCTCTTCGTGGATCGCCAGGCCCACGCCATGGCCCAGGCCGTGCCCGAACCGCCCCTCGTACCCGGCGCCATAGATAATGTCGCGAGCGATGGCATCCGCCTGGATGCCGGTCATGCCCGCGCGGATCTGGTCCTCGGCGGCAAGCTGAGCCTCCAGCACGGTATTCCAGACCTGTAGGTAGCGCTCGTCGGCCTCACCCACGCAAAAGGAGCGGGTGATATCCGAGCAGTAGCCCTCGACCCTGGCGCCCATATCGATCACCACGGGCTCGCCGCGCTGGATGGGCCGCTCAGTGACCACGGCATGTGACATGGCTGCGTGGGGGCCTGCCGCCACGATGGTGGTAAAGGCCAGGGCCTCGGCCCCGTGGGTGCGCATGTATACCTCGAGATCCCACGCCACCTGCCGCTCGGTCATGCCAGGGCGTATCGTGTCCATCATCTGCTCGATGGCCTCGTCGGCGATGCGCACGGCCTCGGCGATGGCCGCCAACTCACTTTCGTCCTTGACGGCGCGCAGGCCCTCGACCAGGCCTGTGGTGGGTACGAGCTCGACGGACGAGAGGGCGTTGCGCCACCTCTCATAGGTCTCATGGGTGATGGCGGCGCTCTCAAAGCCGATGCGCTCCAGCCCCAGGGCGGCCAGTTCACGCGCCAATACGGGCTCTACCCTCTGGGATACCTCGACCAGCTCGAACTCGGGGGCCTGCTGCCGCACCTGCTCATAGTAGCGAAAGTCCGTGGCCAGCCTGGCCGTTTCGGGCGTGATGATCAGCACCCCGGCCGATCCGGTAAAGCCGCTCAGATAGCGGCGGTTCTCCGGGCTGGAAATCAGAATGCCCTCGAGGCCCGGTTCAAGTGCCTGGATGAGGTCCTCTACTCGCTGGTTCATCGATCCTGCTCCTTGGATGTTGCCCAGGCTTGTGGCAGTCACACCGTGGCGCGCTGGGCCAGACTCTGTGCCTTTTCGGGCAAGCGGTCGGCCGTTTCTTCGATCAGCTCGACGAGCATCCGGGTGGCGTCCTGCACCAGCCAGAGGCAGCGCTCGTCCTCCTGCGAATACCGGTCACGCAAGGGTCGGCAGGGGGTCTCGCCATAGGCTGCGATGAACCGGTCGCGGTAGGTACAAACCACGTCGTACAGCCACTTGTCATCTTCCTCACTGGTGGTGCGTCCCCACAGAGCGCCGAGCACCAGAGTGGCGCCACTCAACAGCCCGCACAACTCCTCACGGCAGCCGCCCACGCCGCCCCCAAAGGGGCAACTAGCGCGAATCAGGACCTCGGGTACCGGGTGCAGGTAATAGTTGCCGACAGCAATGACGATGGCTTCCGAACAGTGGTACTTGGCGGCAAAGATCCTGCCAGCCTCGGCTATGATCTGATCAGCGGGTCCATGGGACATGAAATGCTCCTACATATTGATGGTTGCCAGATGGCCGGCGCCGGGCGCCGGCTGGGTCACAAAGGCCTGAACGGCCTGGCCGTTAGTTTCGTGCCGGAGAGACGACACGCGCTCGAACAGGTCATCGACCGCCCCGGCTCGCGCCAGCGCCACGACGCATCCTCCCCAACCGGCGCCCGTAAGCCGCGCCCCCACCACGTCAGGATGCTCATTGGCTGCGTCAGCGATCCTGTCCAGGAGCGGCGTGCTAATCTCATAGTCGTCGCGGGCGCTGGCATGGGACTCGACCATGAGCTTGCCCACTCTCTCGAGATCGCCTTTTTGCATGGCCTCTACGACGGCGAGCACGCGGTCGTTCTCGGTGATGACATGGCGGCAACGCCGCTGCACGACAAAGGTCTCGGCCTGGGGCAACGTGCCGTCCTCCATCAAGCTCTGGAGTGAGATGCCCCGATCATAAAGCTCGTCGGCGGTCATCTCCTCTGGCAAGAGCTCGCGGCATTCGTCCCAGGGGAGATCCTCCAGATCGCGTAGGTGGGTGATCCACGGATAACGCGACTTGAGAAGATGAATGCCCAGGCGTGTCTCGACCACGCGCTGGTTGTACAGCGGACCCGTATTGCGGTGTCGCTCGCCGCTGTCGATCAAAACCAGAGTATGCTCCTCGGGTAGAGGCGCATGACTGTATCGATAGCCGGACGCACGGGGGCGACAGTCGATAAAAAGGGCGTGATCGCGCTGCGATAGGATGGCGGTGAACTGATCCATGATGCCCCCGCGTGTGCCCACATACCACTCGGCGCGGCTGCAGAATGCGGCGAGAGAGACGCCGTACGAGAGTGGAATAGAGTTGAGCCGCATCAAGGCCAGCGAGGCGGCGACGGTCAATGCCGACGAGGAGGCGAGGCCTGCCCCCCGGGGCACGCCCCAGGGAGGTCGTCCACACACCAGGGCATTCATGCCGCGTAAAGAGTCCTGCGTCTCACGCGCCAGCAGCTCTGCTGGCCCCTGGATATAGTTGGCCCAATCGCCCACAGGGCGGGGGGGGATGTTGGGTGTGATGGAAAACTCACGTGGCGGATACTCGTCCTCCATATTGGCTACCCGCACCTCTGCATCATCGCGAGGGCGAGCCAGCATCAGAATGTCTCGATCTATCGCTGCCGGCAACACATATCCCTGATTGTAATCGGTATGCTCGCCGATCAGGTTGACCCTGCCGGGCGCTCGAAAGAGCGACACAGGCCCGGGGCCATAGAGCTCCTGAAAGGCGGCGAGGGCTTCATTGTAGCGTTGGTTCTGACCGGCGACGGGACTCTCTTGGCCATAGAGGGCCTCGATGGTGTCTCGCATATCATATCTCCCGTTTGGGTGTACACTTGGAACAAGTATACAGATTTAGTCCGATTCCACAATCGCCAGCGCCCTCCAGAATCGCGTACGTGTGGGCGCTCTATAGCTTGACGCAGCTTGAGCCAGGACTAGAATCGGGGCGTTATCCATGACAGGAGGGAGTCATCAACATGGTCAGAACGCCGCGGGACGAGCAGAGGCGCCGCGCTCTGGACCCGGACCGCATTTATGGTCGCGGGGTGCTGGCTGAGGAGAGCGCCTCGTGGGGACCCTATTCGCTGATCACCATGCCCGAGCCGTGGGCTGCGGCCCGCCCGATGCTTTCCGTACAACCGGAACAGATCGTGATGGTGAGCACCATGGAGCGCCAGGCAGTAGACCGACTGGCAGCCGAGTTCCCGGAGGATCTGACGATTGTGGGGTTGGGCGGCGGCATGGCCATGGATATGGCCAAGTACGCGGCCTGGGCGCAGGACAAGGAACCGATCCTGGTCCCCTCGATTGCCTCGGTAGACGCCTGCGTCACCAACAGCGTGGCCGTGCGGGACGGCGGCAAGGTGCGCTATGTTGGCTTTGGCGTGGCCAAGCGCCTGGTCATTGACTATGCTCTGGTGAGCACTGCTCCCAAGCCGCTCAACCGTGCTGGCATCGGTGACATCCTGTCCATTCATACCGGTTGTTGGGACTGGCGCCTGGCGGCAGAGCAGGGCGAGGTGACCTACGATGAGGCGATTGCCGACGCTGCGCTCGGATGGGTCAGAGAGCTCGAGGCGCGTGCCGATATGGTTCGGGAGGTATCTGACGAGGCGATTCGTTGGCTCTTTGAGGCCTATGTGGGCGAGAATGCGCTGTGCCTCCAGGTGGGCCACAGCCGCCCCGAGGAGGGCTCGGAGCATTTCGTGGCCTACTGCGTCGAGCACCTCACCGGTCGAACGTTTGTGCATGGCGAGCTGGTCTGCCTGGGGGTACTGCTTATGAGCCGCCTGCAGGGCAACCGGCCCGAGTGGGTGCAGGCGCTGCTGGACACCACGGCGGTGCGCTATCAGCCCGCCGATCTGGGCCTTTCGCGAGACGTCATGGAGCAGGCACTGCTCCGGTTGCACGCCTATGTGATTGACGAGGGGCTCGAGTACAGTATCGCCCACGAAACCCCGCTGGATAAGGACAATGTGGCGCGGCTTCTGCATGGGCTGCGCTTGGCACCAGAGACCCATAACTGAGCGAGATCGAGGACGAGCCAGATCAGGGAGGAATTGCATGCGCATTGTGGCGGCCGACATCTATGACGTGAATCTGCATCCCTGGAAGCCACCGGTGGTCCTGCGACTCACCACTGACGAGGGCATCTATGGCATCGGTGAGTTTGCCCTCTGCTACGGCACAGGGCGACGGGCGGCGCTGGGCATGCTGCATGATATGGTCGAGAGCTTTGTCATCGGAGCCGACCCTCTGCGCATTGAGGAGATGTGGAAGACCCTGTTCTACCGTACCTTTTGGGGGCAGGGTGGGGGGACAGTGGTCTATGGCGGGATCAGCACCATCGACCAGGCGCTGTGGGATATCAAGGGCAAGGCCCACAATGCGCCCGTCTATGAGCTGCTGGGCGGTCGGGTGCACGACGAGCTACGTGTGTACTGCAATGGCTGGCTGGGTGACGAGTATGCCCCGGCCAGTGACGAATATGTCGAGACCCCGGAAGAGTATGAGCAGCGCGCCGCCCAGGTGGTCGCCATGGGCTATGATGCTATCAAGTTTGATCCCTTTAGCGCGCCGCGTGACAGCGGCTGGAAGCCGCGGGAGCGTCTGCTCGAGCCCGAGCGGGGCGACCTGGCCTTTGACCGGGTCAAGGCCGTGCGCGAGGCGGTAGGGCCTGACGTGGACGTGCTGGTGGAGGTGCACGGCTGGCTGGGTGTGACTGATGCCATCGCATGGGGGCGTCGCATCGTAGAGTTGGACCCCTACTTCTATGAGGAGCCGGTGGATGCCATGAACGTCGCCTGCATGGCCAAGGTCGCCCAGAGCGTCCCCATTCCCATTGCCGCGGGAGAGCGGCTGTACACCCGCTATGGTTTCCGCGAGTACATCGAGCAGCAGGCGCTGGATATCCTGCAACCCGACGTGGGGTTGGCGGGAGGTATCACCGAGCTGAAAAAGATCGCGGCCTATGCCGAGACCTACAATCTGCACATCCAGCCGCACAACTGTCACGGGCCCGTGGGTACAGCCGCCGCCGTCCAGGTGGATGCCTGCATCAGCAATTTCATCATCCAGGAGACCGTCCCCTGCCGGGCAGATATCACGTATGATATCGTGAATGAACCTTTGGAGAAGCAGATTCGCAATGGGCGTCTGCCCATTCCCACAGGCCCGGGGCTCGGCGTGACGCTGAACGAGAGCTATCTGGCCGACTGTCCTGTTGTGCACCTGAGCGAGTCAACCTTGTGAAGAACCTCTGACGCGAGGCCAACTGCCCGAGAGACATTAGTGATAGGCCGATTCGGTGACATCGGCCTGATCTCTGGCGTAAAAAAGCCATAAAATCGCAATGATGCTTGACGGGCCCCCAAGGTGAATGCTAGGATAGGGTAGTTACATTATGGGGTTACACAGGCGCAGGAGCGTGAGCGCTGTAATGCGCCAGCATCAGAAAGGGAGAGATGGCTCTCTCGAGCGAGGAACAGTCTAACGCGGGCCAGACGTTGCGACAGCGTCTGGCTGACCGCACAGCCAATGTAGCCGTACTGGGGTTGGGCTATGTGGGTTTGTCCTTGGCGCTGGCCGTTGCTGAGGCAGGATTTCGGGTCAGCGGGATCGATCCCGACAGGGCCAAGTGTGCTATGGTGAACCGGGGCGCCAGCTATGTTGGCGATGTACCCGCTGAGGCTGTCGCAACCCAGGTTGAGGCCGGGCGCCTGCAAGCCGGGCCAGCGACGACGCCCCTGCATCAGGCGGACGTGGTCATCATCTGTGTGCCCACGCCGTTGAGCAAGTCCAAGGACCCCGACATCTCCCATATCCTCGAGGCGGCCGACAGCCTAAGTCATGCCATGCATAGGGATATGCTCATTGTGCTCGAGAGCACGACCTATCCCGGCACCACAGAAGAGGTGCTTTTGCCCCGCGTCAGACACAATGGCTATGTCGTAGGGCGCGACGTCTTTTTGGCGTTTTCGCCCGAGCGCGTAGACCCCGGCAACGCGACCTATGCGCTCCGCAATACACCCAAGGTGGTGGGCGGGGTCACGCCGGCCTGTCGCGACCTGGCAGTCGCCCTCTATGACACCTTCGTAGAGCGAACGGTCCCCGTCTCGAGCCCCGCCGCGGCCGAGATGGTCAAGATTTTGGAGAACACTTACCGCGCGGTGAATATTGGCCTGGTCAATGAGATGGCCCAAATCTGCTATCGACTGGGGTTGGATATCTGGGAAGTGATCGAGGCCGCCAGCACCAAGCCGTTTGGCTATAGCCCCTTTTATCCTGGCCCTGGGTTAGGAGGGCACTGCGTCCCTGTCGACCCACTGTACCTGACCTGGAAGATGCGCGGTCTGCGCGTACAGACTCGCTTCATAGAGTTGGCCGATGTGGTCAACGCCGATATGCCCCATTACGTGGTCAGGCGAGTGCAGGATGCCCTGAACGATGACGCCAAAGCGCTGCGCGGTAGCCACGTTCTGATCCTGGGCGTGACCTACAAGCCCGATGTGGCCGATCTGCGCGAAAGCCCGGCACTCACAGTGATCGAATCACTGATAGAGCATGGTGCTCGGGTGAGCTATCATGACCCTTTTATCAAGCAGCTTGCTCTGCCTGCCGGGGGCATGCTGGAGTGCGTTGCGCTCACGGATGAGGCCCTGGCTACAGCGGATTGCGTCCTGATTCATACAGCGCATTCGGACTATGACTGGCGGCGCATTGCGTCGCAGGCGCCCATGCTCTTTGATACCCGTAACGCAATGCAAGCGGTGGAACGCAATGAGACTGCACGACTCTATCGCCTCTGATGCCGCTCCTATCTCGGGCGGTGTAGGGCTCTATGTGCGACGTCAGGCGGACAGCCTGGGGCACTATATCTGGGAGCAGACCGTGCAAACCCTGTGCGGCTGGATCCCGACCGTGATCGGCATTGGTGTGCGTGCCCTGGTGTATCGTACCATGTTGCGCATGGAGGGCCGCGCAGCCATCGAGCGGGGCGTGCGCCTGCGCTTTGCCAATCGCATCCAACTGGGCTCAGGCTCCTATCTGGATGAAGGTGTTTATATCCATGCCTGCCCGCAAGGCGTACAGGTCGGTGCGGGTAGTTTGATCATGTATGGCAGCGTGCTTCACACCTATAATTTTCGCAATCTACCCCATGCCCATATCCGTATAGGCCGTGATAGCCTGATCGGTGAACACAACGTGATCCGAGGCCAGGGAGGTGTCACCATCGGAGACCGGGTATACACATCGCCTATGGTACAGATCATGGCGGTGAACCATGTATTCGACGATCCTGCACGCTCCTTTGTGGGCCAGGGTCTGACCGCAGAAGGCATTGTGATCGAGGACGATGTTTGGATCGGCTCGGGTGTCGTAATCACCGATGGCGCACATATTGCACGTGGCGCCGTGATTGCGGCGGGAGCCGTTGTGACAGAGGATGTGCCGCCTCACACGCTGGTGGGCGGCGTGCCTGCTCGTATCTTGCGCCAGATCGATGGCGTGGATCACACCGATGGTAAAACGGTGTATTTAGCATAAATCACTATGTATGAGAGGATGAATAGCCATGACTGGAACGATTGCAGCGGCAGCTGCTGCGCCCATAGAGATGCAGCAGCATCTGCTTTCCGTAGTAATCCCTGCGCTAGATGAAGAGGATGGTATCGCGGCCATCATTGAGCGGGTGCTTGCCATCGCACCCAGCTTGGAGAGCATGGGGGTGGAACTGGAACTGTTAGTGGTGGATGATGGCTCCACCGACGGAACGTGTGAGGTCGTATCCCGATATGAGCAGGCGCATCTGGTGCGCCACGACTGTAATCGAGGCTATGGCGCTGCGCTCAAGACGGGCTTTGCCGCCGCCCGGGGCGATTGGTTGGCCTTTCTTGACGCTGATGGAACCTATCCGCCGGAGCATTTCCCCTCTCTCTGCTCTGCGCTGCAAGAGGGCGAAGGAGCCGATCTGGTCGTAGGCTCGCGGCGCTCGGGTGCGGCCAGCCAGATGCCGTTTATGCGTCGTGTGGGCAATCTGCTCTGGTCGAGTATGGTGACGGTGCTGGGCAACCATCGGGTGATCGACCCCGCCAGCGGGATGCGCGTCTTTCGGCGCGAGGCGCTGGAGCGCCTCTACCCGTTGCCCGATGGCCTGAACTTTACGCCAGTGATGAGTACGCGTGCCATCCATGAGGGCGTGCGGCTCAGCGAGATCCCGATCCCATACCAGGAGAGGCAGGGACGCTCCAAGCTTAGCGTAGTGCAGGATGGGATGCGGTTCATGCGCACGATCCTGTGGACGGTGATGGCCTATAACCCCGCGCGTGTGCTGGGTGGCCTGGGCTTTGCGCTGTTCGCCACAGGGGTCCTCATCGGACTGGTGTTCGTCGGGTTGCGTCTCTCGGGCACAACTACGCTGGGCCCCGTGGGCGTCGCCGCGACCTACCTGGCAGCTTTTGGCGTCGTGGTCGGCTTTGATCTCTTTGCCCTGGGTGCCACGTTCAACTATCTGGTCGCCCTCTTTCACACGCGGCCCGTGCAACAAGGCCTCTTTGGTAAGCCGATCTTTCGCCCGCCCCTGGACTATCACTTTTGGTGGATGGGGCTTCTTGCGGGGTTCGGCGGGTTTGGCCTGGGCGTGGCAAGCTTTTGGCTGGGCGCCAATGGATGGCCGATCGATCGGCTCTGGTTCTATCTCTTGGCCGGCACAATGCTCGTGATGTTGGGCATGCATCTGTTGATCTTTTGGATCATCATGCGGGTCCTGGACGAGCTCAGCCAGCGACAGGTTTTGGCGCGTGCCGATCTCGAGTGCGCACCATGAACGATAATGGCATAAGCAGCAATCGAGGTACACGTACAGTGCAGCGTGTGGTGGCAGAGACGCCGCCCCGCGCCGATGCCAGCACACACCTGCAGGCCCAGCGCGGGCCGGATGCTGTTGACATCCTGTTCGTCAATCCGCCGGCGCCCGATGGCGGCATCTGGATCCGCAGCCAGCACCGGGTGGGGCGACGCTCGCGTGAGGGCATGATCTGGCCTCAGGCCGATCTGGCCCAGATGGCGGCGTTATTCCCCGACCTGCAGGTGGCTGTGGTGGATGCCATCGCCGAGCGCATGTCGTGGACGGCCTTTGAGGCGCAGCTGGATCGCCTGCAGCCTCGATTTTACGTGACGCAGCTTACGGGCCCCACGTTGCAGAATGACATGTACGGTGCATTCCTGGCCAAAGCTCGCGGCGCTGCCACCATCGCCTTTGGCACCCATTTGACCCCCATGCCCGTGGCGACGCTCGACGCCTATGCGGCCCTTGACTATGGGCTGTGCGGCGAACCCGAGCTGACCTTGCGTGAGCTTGTCGACGCCCTGCGGGCCGAAGGCGCCACGGCAGAGCAGCCCTGGCAGGCTTTACAGCAGGCGGACGCCGAGCTGGCCCAGGCGTTGGAGGGGCTCTTTCGCCGCAACGATAGCGAATGGATTCCGGCGATGGAGCGGGGTGCCACCCTGCAGGAGCGCCTTGCCGGCATCACGGGGCTGGCATGGCGGCGAGCCGAAAAAGTCGTGCTCAACCCGGCCCGTGGGCTGATTGCCGACCTGGACGCGCTGCCACTGCCCCGGCACGATCTGCTGCCTCTCACGCGCTATCGGGCGCCTCTGGTCAAAGGATCGTACTCCTTTGTCGTCACCAGCCGTGGCTGTCCAGCCGGGTGCCGTTTTTGCATCAAGCATGTATCTTATGGGCGCTCTGTGCGCTTTCGCTCGCCAGAGCACGTGCTCGCCGAAATCGAGCAGCTCGTTGATCGTGGGGTGCGCAGCATCCATATGTATGCTGATCTGTTCACGGTCAACCGCGAGCACGTCATGGGCATCTGCCAGGGAATACTGGACCGCGACCTCAAGGTACGCTGGACCTGCAACAGCCGCGTTGACTATGTGGATCGCGAGATGCTGGCGCTAATGGCCCGCAGCGGATGCTGGATGATCTCGTGGGGCATCGAATCGGGGGACGAGGAGATGCTGCGCCGTATGCAAAAGGGCACCCACCTGGTTGGTATAGGCCGTGCGCTCAATTGGGCACGTGAGGCGGGCATTCGTAACTGGGGCTATTTCATCATCGGGTTGCCCGGCGAGACCGTGCCCAGCATTCAGCGTACCATCGCGCTGGCCAAGGCTCTGCCATTGGACCTCGCTCTCTTCCACATCGCCGCGCCCCATCCGGGCACACCCTTCTTTTCTGAAGTGGTCGAGCAGGGCTGGTTCCGGCCAGGCACCCGATGGGAAGACGTGGACATGGATCGATCCACCGTACTCGATTACCCTGATCTGCCGGCAGAAGAGCTGGAGCGGTGGGCGCAGCAGGCCATGCGTGAATGGGCAATGCGCCCGGGACCGATCTGGACCTACCTCAAGATGCTGATGGGCAGCCCTGTGCTGTGGCGGTCTGCGCTCGAGATCGGCTGGGAGAGCCTGGGCTGGCTCCGGGGATCGGCAGCAAGATGACCGCGGACACCCGATCCGGTAGAACGAGGGATTGGTTGCCCTACATCGAGCTGGCCCTTGCACTTGCGGCTGCGGCACTGTGGTACAGTACCGGTGGGGCGGTGTGGTTCCGTGCGAACCCCATCGGCCTGTGGCCCATCGTGCTTGTGCTCGCGCTTTGGCCCCTGCATTGGGCGTCACGCAGGCGAGCGGACTACTCGACGCAGATCAACCCGAGTTACGCAATCTGGTTGGGGATGTTTCTGCTTTCGGCGGGCCTTTCGGTGTGGGCTGCGTACGATCGGGAGATCGCCCTGGCCAAACTGGGGCTGCTGTTTGGCGCCATAGGCCTGGCTGCTGCGCTGGCGCACCAGCCCACGCGTCGCCATCTGTATGTGGCCCTGGGTGTTCTGAGCACCATGGCGGCGGCGTTGGGCCTGTACTTTGTACTGACCAACGATTGGGCTGCAGAGCCGCTCAAAGCACAGTTCATCCTGCGCTTTGGTGAGGCGCTCTCCGCCGCACTGCCCGCAGTGCCCGGTCACCGAATCAGCCCCAATGTAGTCGGCGGAATGCTGGTAGCGCTGTTGCCAATTGTGGCGGCCATGCTGTTCATACAACCCCATACCTGGCTGGGATGGAAGCCTGGCTCATGGACCTGGGTTGTGCGTGCAGCCTGGGGCATGGCGTTATTGCTGGCGTTGCTCGCACTCTTTTTGAGCGTCTCCCGAGGCGCATGGGTGAGCCTCGCTGCGGCCGTTCTCCTGTGGGCACGATGGCTCTGGATCGCCGGGACGCCTGCTCGTGAGCCTGACCGGTGGCGGCGACAGCTTGCCGCCATGGGTCTTTTCTCCACTGCTGTGGCTGGGGCGGCTTTGATCGCGGGCTATCTGGTGTATACACTCGAGCTGCCAGGGGCGGGCGCACTTGCTGGGCGCCTTGCTCTTTGGCGTGATGGCCTAGCTCTGGCTCAGGACTATCCGTATACTGGTTTGGGGTTGGGGCTCTTTTCGCTTCCTTTTTCCATTTATAGCCTGCTTATCCATGTTGGCTACATCATCTACAGCCATAACATGTGGATCGACATCCTGGCAGAGCAGGGCATCTTTGGGCTGACGGCCCTGGTGTTGCTCGTGGGTACCGCGGTGGTAGACTTTTGCCGGTGGAGACGCCTGGCCAGCGCCAGGTTGGGGCTTTTGATGGAAGCTTGCCTTGCATCGATCATTGCAGTGGCCGTACACGGCCTCGTTGACAGTGCGCTCTATGGCAGCCGGGGTGTGCTGATTCTTTTTGTACCCTTTGGTATCATGATGGCATCCGCACGGATCACGAGGCGCGAGGCCAACCCTGACGCTGTGAAACAAGCTCTGGGCTCTGGCGTGTGGTGCTGGGCCGGCTCCCTGGTCGTCCTGGCAGCGACGTTCATGGGCGTCACGCTGGGCCGTCCTATGGCCGCCTGGCACGCCAATTTGGGGGCCGTGGCGCAGACTAAGGCCGAGCTACAGGTCTATGATCCGGTGCATTTCTACGATCCTGATCTGGACCAGGTGCGCAGGCAGGTAGACCTCACCAGGGCGCAGACTCATCTGCGGCGTGCGGCACTCTCGCCCGGGCACCCAACGGCCCACCGGCGGCTGGCGGCCATGGCCCTGGCGCATGGCGAGTATGTCCAGGCGCTCTCTTGCATGCAGAGGGCATGGGATGCCGGACATCGTGATGTGGCCACACGGCTGCTCTATGGTGATGCGCTGATTGCGAACGGCCATGTGCATGAGGGTGTCCGGGTGATTCGCGGGCTGACCTGGGCCGTTCCTCGACTGGAGGGTCAGGCTTGGGCGCGATATTGGGCCCCCGAGGACTATGAGCGAGCCGCCTATGCCTATCAAGCCTTGGCGCTATTGCAGCCGGACCGGGTTGACGCTGATGAACAGATCGCAGAGGCCAGGCGCCGCGCCGGCTTGCCCCCGTTGGAGCCATAAGATCGCCGCCGTGCGGCACTTGTTTAGATTAATAGGAGTAACCCCCGTTATGAAGTTTGCGGTTCGGTTTTTCATCTGTGCGTTAGTATGTACGCTCATTCTGGCGTTCTGGATGCCTCTTCCCCTTGCCGCAGAGGGCGGCCTGTGGGATCGACCGGTAAATCTGTCGGTCTCGGGCGTGGCGACGGGCCCCCAACTCGTGCATGGCGAGGAGGGAATCCTGTACGCCTATTGGTGGGACCGGTATGACGGGCTCACAGTCGTCCGAGTCGATGTCGACGAGCTAGCTACGCCGTGGCCAGTTCCTATCCAAGACCTGGCGTATGACTTCCGAGGCAATGTCATTCTCAATCAACAGACCGGAGCAGCAATACGGGATACGGTGCAATCGGGAGGCGCACTGATCGGTGACAGGGATGGGCGCGTGAACGCATTCTTTCCAGGCACGACCGCCGCTCCGATAGCGCCTCTACGTCAGACCAGCACTACCCTGGGCAGCGCTGATTGGGCCGAGCCACGTAGCATCGCGCCAGGGGTCGCCGCGTTGCGAAGCGTCACTGGTCCTGATGGCCGTATTCATCTTTTGTTCATGTATCCGGAACGCACCGACGATCAGGTGCCGGGCGTCTACTATATGCGCTCTGATGATGGTGGTGCCACCTGGAGTGGCCAGGTGTTGGTGGCCGAGTCGCTTTATGTGCGCATGGCGACAGAGGCAGACGCCAACCTGGATCTCGCTGTAGCTGAGGGCGGCCGGCTGTATGCGACTTGGACCAAGCCGGGGATCGACGCAGCGTTCTACACCTGGAGCTGGGACGACGGAAACAGTTGGGTGCAGCCACAGATGGTGGATCCCAATGATCTATCGGCCACTCATGTCCAGATTGGCCTTGGGGCTGAGGGGCATGTGCTCCTGGTGTGGCAGGGAACTATGGCCACCGGTGAGCCGGGGCTGATGATGAGCTATACCCGCGATTGGGGATGGAACTGGACGATGCCGCAGCGCATCTTGGCAGGGTTGCCAATCCGTGGCCACCAGCTCGCATTACACAGCTTGCCCGACGGGCGTGTGCTCTTGGTGGCCGGGGGGCAGCGAGACGGTCCATCTTTGGCGGTCTGGCAACCTGAGGGCGCCGAGGATGCCGTTCGAGGGGGTTGGTCTGACATCACAAACCTCAGGTACCCAGCCTACGATTCCGATACCCACGCTGTGGCTTCTGTGACGCATTGGCAAGTCGGGCTGATCGGGGGCGATACGCTCCATCTGGTGGGCAAGGACAGTGAGGATGATGTCTGGTTACTACGCACCCAGCTTTCGGATGAGATCTGGAGCTATCCAGACAGAGCCGCCTGGTCGGATCAGCAAAGCCCTGCCAGTCCCGAATGGCTGGATATGACTTGGCTGGCCCGCGCAGGCGCCACCGTACCGACTCGGATTGTTGCCGGCAGAGATGGCCAGATGCAGGCCTTCTGGTGGCACATCTACCAGGGGCTGACCAGTGCGTGGTTCGATGGCACGTCTTGGATGCGCCCACAGCATGCCAGCGCACTTGCGCAAGCCGAGGCAGGTCAGGGGCAGCTGCCGACAGAAGCAGAACTGGTTGGCGATGGTCTCGGAGCCATCCATGCCTTTTGGCTTGAGGGGGAGCCTCTTGAGCCAGATGAAGGCAACCGTACCTTGTTGCACAGTACACTCCAGATGGGAGAGCATGTCTGGGGAGAGCCCGCCGCCCGAGGACAAGCCATAGCTTGGCGCGCGGCTTTTGGCAAAGATGGCACCCACTATCTTCTGACTCTTGAGCGCCAAGAAGAGGACAATCCGGGTGGGGTCTTTGTGCGACAAAGGCCCGGCGACGGAGAAGAGTGGACGGAGCCAGCGCTGCTCTATGAGATGGCTGATGCAGGAGCGGCAGGTGACAACGCGCGTCTCGCACTCGCAGTACAGGACGATGTGGTGTTTGCCGCCTGGGATGAGGGCGAAGCGGGCGTGGTCAGATGGACCCGCTCTGAAGATGGTGGCGAGAATTGGTCCGAGCCCCTGCGGGTCCTCATGCAAGAGGCTGGTGCGCGCTGGCCCCTGTTAGCTGCACTCTCCGGCGATGCCCTGCTGTTGTATCAGACGCCCTGGAATGAGACAGAAGGTGCGCTGCACCAGGTCTTTATCGATGCTGGCGGCAGAGCGACAGCCTACCCTGAATCGGTGCTGTCCGGGCTTTCGCTGCCCATTGACGGGGCCGCGGACCTGAGGCTCCAGATCCTGGATCAAGATAACGTCCTCGGTGTCTATGGCGTCGGCAAGCAAGAGATCGTCGTTGCGCTCTGGAACCGCGGCCAGGCTCCCGATCCATCCCATGATGGCTGGTCTCTTTTGCAGGACGTGGATCTCGTGTCACAGGATAGGGTATATGGTCGCCCAATCGAGTGGAGTTCCCTTGACGTAGCAGTGGCAGGAGATCGCTTCAGGGTGCTAGGCCTTGGCGAGGATGGGGAGCTAGGGGTGCTTTCTCGTGAGGCGACGCGCGAGAGCTGGCTGGGTGCCGGCGCGCCAACATGGTCGCACGCCGAGCGCATCGGCCCGATGGGGGCGCATGACCGAGCGATCTCATTCGTGAACGATGCCCAGGGACGAGTGCATGCTATGTGGAGCGCACGAGAAGGCATGGGCGAGCCCGGCGCTGCCTTGTGGTATGCGCAGTACGTCGAGGGTCGCTGGACATCACCCAGCGCGATCATCGAACCACCGGATGGCGTCGCCGAGAGTCCCAGCATTGTGGCCGTGGGTGAGCGACTACATGCCGTCTGGGCGGGTGCGACCGGTGGGCAGATCCGGTATGCATCTGCGTTTTCTGTGGATGCTAGCACGTCACCCGCCTGGCCGCAGCCGCTCTGGCTGCCGAGTCCATCTGCAGGGCGCGATACTATCGCCACACATCCGCAGATCCGCGTCGATCTGGAAGGCAGACTGCATGTTGTGTACGCCATGCCGATCAACCAGGAACGAGGCATCTACTATACGCGGTCCGAAAACGGTGGTGGTTCATGGACCGCAGCTGTCCCCGTGTTCGATGCCGCCGCTGCCGGTTGGGCCATGGTTGATCGACCGATCGTGGCGGTCGACCATGATGGCGTTCTGTATGTAGCCTGGATGCGCATGGCGCCGCACGGCATGCCACGACCACTGGCGCTGCATCTGGCGGTGTCTGCTGACGATGGGGTCACCTGGTCGGCGCCCAAGCTGGTAGCGGAGGGCAGGCTGGCAGGTGTGCAGTTCGTGGTAGGCCGGCATGGCGAGCCTCATCTGATCTGGCACGAGATAGACGAAGGGTTGACCACATGGCACATTCACAGCCTGGATGCGGGCGTCGAATGGAGCCTGCCTGCGCGGGTACGTGGATTCTCGCAGCTCGCCGCAGAAGCCGATCTGGTCACAGATGGCATGGGACGGGTCTATCTCGTGGGCATCGTGCAGGGGGAAGACGAACGCCCGCATCTGCTCCAGGCAGGGTGGGACTCGGCCGGTGAAGAGTGGGTGCTCGACGAAGAGCGCCCCCTTTCGGCCGGTATCCGCTCTGTAGCTGTGACACGGCTAGCTCTGGAGCCCATGCTTGGCCAGCTAGATCTGTTGTTGCATGCTGAGCTGGTCGACGAGACAGAGCAGGAGCATACAGGTCTATTGCACATGCGTCGCGGTCTGGAACCGCTGGATGCGCTACCGCAGCCTATTGGCGATCTGATCTCTGCCGGGTCGCCCGAGCCGACTCCTGAGGCGCAACCGACGCCTACCCAGCATCCGACAGTGCGTATGGATGCCCCTCCGCCGCGAGATGACATCATCGAGTTGGGTTTCTTTAGCGTCTCGACGTTATCGATTGCTGGCGTCTTGATGGCGGCGTTGATGGTAGGAGGAATCTTGATCACACGCCTGGTCAAGCGGCGCTAAGGCTCAAGTTCTCTATCACACCAAGGGCCGCGGGATGATTTCCATTCCGCGGCCTTTGGTGTACCGTCAGCGCCTGTACTCTATCTGCGCGAGAAGGGTATATAGGAGCGGTACTCGAAATAGCCATTATGCGTCTGAAACGCCCATATGGGTCCATACACGGGGCCATTCATTCCCTTGGCAACTACCTGCCATGCATATTGCGTGGACGGCTGCAGCGGCCCCGGATCGCAACGAGTACCCTGAACGTTGCTGCAGACCAGAGTACTTGGCGTCGTGGTGTTCGCGTTCAAATATACGTCATAGGAGACGGACTCGCCTGCACAGGGGTGGCCGCCGGACCACTCGAGCTGGGGCCTCGACAGAAAAGTCAACCGACCATCCGTAGGATCGGGGGCGTCCGGTGTGGTAGGAGGCGCCGTACAGACCGGTGTACTAGAAGTGAATGAAAGCGCCGGATCGCCATAGAGATTCGAGACCAGCATGTTCTGCCACAGCGCGCCAGAGCCCCAGATCTGGGCATGGGCCCGATAGTATGCCAGCGCCTGGCCAATCGACTCATCCAGCCTGCTCATCCTATCGAGCACCTGATATGCCAATGTGGGATTGTCACCCAGGCCTGGATCCCCGGGGTACGACCAGGGCCCTAGCACATAGTAGCTGAGGCGCGACGAGCTGATCGTTCCTACAGCACCGTTCTGCAAAAGCCGATAACCCAGGTTGGACCCCGACTCGGGGTATCCATTCATGCATGACACCTGTACCACAAAGGCAGGATAGGCATTGTTGAGCTGCCAGGCGGCATTGCTTGTCATAAAGGCAGGCGATTCGGTCTCCTGGGCGTGCTGAGTGATTCTGTCGTGTCTTGTATTGTCGTGCACCCATACCCGACGATGCGCGCCTTCTGCCCAGCCATGACCCCACCAGGCAACAAAGCCATAGCCATGTCGCCAGGCATTCACCATGTTCTCGAGGGTCAGGGCAGCGTTGGCCGCCCTGAGGGGAAAGGCCGAGCCGTCGCTATAGACGCCATGCCTCTCAAATAGGGTGTAGGCCCCCATACCTGCGTTCTGCGCCAGCGAGCTGAGCGCCGCACCCCAATCATCGCCAAAGGTACGTTGGTGCGAACCCCAGTCAGCCTGGCCATTATTGTTGTTGTCCTGAGGGCCGTGGTTCGAGATCGCTGGCGCGATCAGCGCTCGTGAGCGCCATGAGAGGTCGCCTGTGGCGCCCTGATAAGCAATGAACTTGGCAAGGACACTGTCGAGAGCCTCATACGATCCGTAAAAGGGTACCCGTCCCACGTACACATCGGGAAGACGATTGATGCCACCCGGGCCAATATCGCCGAGCTCACCGAACCTGCCATTGCCGTTCAGGTCCCAGTTCCCCGACAAATCGGAATAATACATGTCGGTGGGTACGGCCGATCCATTGGGATAGGTCACCTTCATGGGGACGCTGGTGGCGCTGTCAAAGCTGCTTGGGTGCGGATTGCCGATCAGAAGCAGATAGCGAATGCCTTCGGCCGCATAGCGAGAGGCCAACCAGTGGCGGATATTGTTGGCGCGCTGGTCGGCGCTGGACCCTCCGGCATACGTAGTGGCCGTCGCCGAGCCGCCCTCGGTCACGATCTTGACGCTGAATCCTGCCTGTTGCTTGGACTGCACAAAGGCCGAAAACTGTGTGCTGTGGGCGACAATGGCAGAGGTCGTGATGATCACATAGTCATTCGCAGCGGCCGGAGTGGCGTCCTGTAGGGTGGGAAGGTCTCCCTCAGGGCGTTCTGTATACTGTAACCGATCGCCGGGGTTGAGCAGATTCGGTGCAAGGCTCTGCCATGCTGCTTCGCTGGCCGGATCCGGGGCTGATGCCGCGGCGCCCGAGCGCTGGAACGTTACCTGCAGGGTGCCGCTCGTCAGTTGTCGCACAACGCCCTGGACCGGATTGTAAGCCAATGGCCAATAGGCCACGGTGAGGACCTGCCAGTCGCGTTGGCTGCCCACCGTCAGGAGGGTGACCGGCTCGGGTGGCCAGAAGGCATCACGCTCATAGATGTCGATCAGATGCCCTTTGTCAAAAGCCTCTGGACTGTGCCCGTTCCAGTCCAGTGTTCCGTCTTCATTGCTGGCAACGAGGGGGGGTGCCGCCGGTATCTCGAACTGGTCAGGCAAAGCGACCCACTCGGGGGAATCGATTGTGACCTGAACAGACTCTGGAACGACATCAGGCGGCAGTAGGACAGTCAGAGTCGTAACCGGCAGCCTGGGCTCGCCGGGGACCACATTGAGGGCCATACCGGGCAGCTTGGCCAGGTCGCCATCGGGTTTGTTGGTAAGGGCAGGTGCGCCTGTCGTCGGAAGAGCCAGTGTGATCTGACCACTTGCTCCGCGAGCGGGAAAGAGCGAGGACTGGGCCTGTATGGGGAGACCGCCGAGGACGATGCTCGTGATGAGCAGCGCAGTGACGATGCCGAGCCCGAGACGCCGCATTCTCGCACTAGCTGCCAATAATGTCATGCCTATTCTCCGTTGGTACTCTCTCTGTGGACTTGGCGTGATGAGATCCTCCTGCTACCTATGACCCTGACTCCAGGAGGGAATCGCCGCCCTCTATGAACCCGACACATCTGCTAGAACCGACGCCAATATCTTGCCCCAATTCTAGCGCCTGAAGATGTGATTATGCAACTTTTATGTCCTCTTTATGTTGCTTGGGCGAGGGTTAACCCACCTCTCAGCTAAAAAGTAAGATAGACATAACAACATAGCTGTGTGCACGAGTATATCCCGACTGAATCGGTATCTTTGCGCTTTTTTCAGACAGAAAGGGAGCGCAAATCGTCCAATCGTGGGTCATGAACAGGGGGATTCATCAGTGTCTGTTGCAACGACAGAGGCAGTGCGTCGTATTCTTACAGCGTTTTTACGTGAACAACAGATAAAATGGAGGTTCGAAGGGGGAATATCGCCGGCGAATCAGTAGTCAGGCGGTATCGGGTCCGTCCGGCTCGAGTGTAGCAATGAATGAGAGGTTGCGATAGTAGCCGTTCATGTCGAGGCCATAGCCGACGACGAACTCGTCGGGCAACTCGAGCCCTCGATAGTCCAGGGGGATATCGATCAATCGTCGATAGGGGCGATCAAAGAGCACGCAGACGCGCAGCGAGGCGGGCTGGCGGGTCCGCAAAGTGCGCAGGAGATAGTCCAGCGTCAAACCCGTATCAATCACATCCTCAACAAAGAGCACATGGCGGCCGGTGATGGATTCGTCTAAATCTTTGAGGATGCGTACCGAACCAGTTCGATCGGCGGAGGTGTAGCGAGAGATGGCCATAAAGTCAACGGCCACGGGGATGGTGACGGCGCGCAGCAGATCGGCCATGAGCAGCGCTACGCCATTCAGTACGCCGACAAGCACAGGCTGCTTGTCCGCATAGTCACGGCTGATCTCAACTCCCATGCTTGCCACAGCTGTCTGGATTTCCTCCTCGGACAGCACAATTCGCTCGATCCGATCGGCCAGCCAGTGCTCAGTGTGGCTATCCATCGTCATTCTCCAACGCCTCTTTGCCGACCAGATCGTCGGATTGATCTTCCATGCCAAAACGGCGCAGCATCCACTCAAAGTCCTTGCGATTCCAGAGCTTGATCTGAATGTCGGGATAGAGCGCGCGCAACCGACGTACCTTGCGCCGCTTGATGCGGATCAGACTCTGGCGAAGCGTGGTCAACTCGACAAAGAGGTCTTGGTCGATGAGGTAAAAGTCTGGAGAAAAGGCCTCGATGACGTTGCCTGCCTCATCCCAGCGCAGAGGAAAGGTATAAGGCTCGTACTCCCACCGAATGCGAAAGAAATCGAGAATGTTCGCAAACTCTTCCTCGCTGGGGTGGGCGAACTCGATCTCCTCACGGGGGACATCTGGATTTCGAATAGGACTAGGCCGGTCGGCATCAACTTGCATATGGCCCGTTCAGGCTCCTGACACAACTTTTTGGCTACACGCACCTTGGGAGATTATAGCCGACGAACTGGATGTGTCAATGCCCAATGATGTGGCTCCCGTCCACAAAGAGACCGCGCATGCGATCTGTCGGCGACCGATATGGGAAGCCTTGTTACACAAAAAAAGGGTTGCTGCTCCACCCGTGGGCGGATAGCAACCCCAAACAGGAGCAAAGCCCCAAGTGACCGCGATTCACGTGCTGGCACACCGTTTCGTTTTTGTGGAGTGTCTCCTCCACTAGCCCAAGTGAGTCTCACTTTCAAACAGCAGACTGTCGTACTCGTATGATGGCTTACAAACAGCAACTCGCGCTGCCATCTCTAGACCACGACCGGCCCTCTGGGTTCTACCCCAGGAACTTGTCGCTCACTCGACCCACTCACTTGGTGTGAGCCAGAACCTTTGCCTCTCGGGGCTTTGCAGAAACATACTAGCACAAGGTTGGCTCCGTGTCAAGCCTTTTTTTCCATA
>SLPC01000008.1 GCA_007132185.1 Anaerolineae bacterium
ATTCGCGGCTACGACTCGATCATCCCTCGCCAGTATGTCGAGTATATGCGGCTGGTGCATCCGCAAGGGGCTCTGCGCTATAACCAGATCGCCCCCATCCCCGCGGGGTCGCCCGAGGCCCTGGACTCGCCGCTGCTGCACCTGCTCAACGTCAAATATGTGGTCACGACCCAGACCATCGACCGTCCCGGCTATACCCTGGCCTATGAGGGGGAGGTGCGCATCTATGAAAACGCGCATGTCCTGCCACGTGCCTTTTTGGTGCCTCGCGCCCAGGTGATCGTCGACGAGGCAGAGCGCCAGTCGGCGCTGCTGGCGCTGGACCCCCGTCAGGTCGTGATCATCGAGGAGCCCCTGGCCGAGCCGCTTCCCGCCGCTCCTCCCGAGCCGTTCCCTTTGGCGGTAGAAGCGATTCACCACACCGCCAACGAGGTGACCATCACCGTCGATGCGGCCGCCCCCGCCATGCTGGTGCTGACCGACAGCTATTTCCCCGGCTGGGTGGCCCATATCAGCCCGGCGGACGCCGTTGACCGGGAGCAGGAGGAGCAGGCGCTCACGCTCTATCGGGCCAACGGTAACTTTCGCGCCGTGCAGGTGCCCGAGGGGCAGCATGTCGTACGCATGAAATACTCGCCCGACCCGGTCAAGTTTGGCTTGTACCTGAGCTTTTTGGGGGGTCTCGTCCCGCTTCTGAGCCTGGGTCTGTGGGGCTGGAAACGCTACTATCGTGAGGCCGCCGACGAGGCCACGGTGCAGCGGGTGACCAAGAACACTGTGGCGCCCATCACGCTGAACCTGATCAACAAGGCCATCGACATGGCCTTTGCCATGCTGATGCTGCGCATCCTGGGGCCGGCCGATGCGGGCCTCTATTACCTCGCCATCGTCGTCATCGGCTGGTTCGATATCTGGATCAACTTTGGCCTCAACACCCTGGCCACCCGCGAGGTCTCTCGCGACCGTTCCGCGGCCAACCGCTACCTGAGCAATACCATCATCTTGCGGGGCTTGCTCTGGCTGGGCGCAATCCCCCTCATGGGCGGATTCTTTGCCGCCAGAGGGCTGACTCGTCCTCTGGACCCCGCCACCATGTGGGCCATCGCCCTGTTCGGCATCGGGCTACTGCCCAGCAACGTGTCAGCCAGTTTCTCCTCGATATTCAACGCTTATGAGCAGATGGAGGTGCCCGCCTCGATCACCACGGTGACAACGCTGCTCAAGGTGTTTCTGGGCACGGTGGCCCTGCTGGCGGGCACAGGCTTTGTGGGGCTGGCGGCGGTATCGATCGTCGTCAATCTGGTCACCATGGCGATCCTGTACAGGTTGCTGCAGAATCGCCTGTTCCGCCCCCGCTACGAGTGCGATCTGCGCTTTCAGGGCCAGATGCTGGGCATTTCCTGGCCGCTGATGATCAACCTGCTGCTGGCGACCCTGTTCTTTCGGGTGGCGGTGCTGCTGCTCGAGTTCATGCTGCCGGACCCCCGGGTTCTGGGCTGGTATAGCACCGCCTACAAGTACATCGACGCCGTGGGGCTCGTGCCGGCCTTTTTCACCATGGCGATCTTTCCCCTCATGTCCCGCTACGCCGCCACAGCCCGCGGCTCGTTGCTGCGCGCCTATATCTTGGCCATCAAGCTACTGATCCTGTTCGCCATCCCCATGGGGGTGCTGATCTCGGCCCTGTCCACCGAGATGGTCGCCCTGCTAGGTGGCTCCCAGTACTTGCCCCAGGCGGCCCTGATCCTGCGCATCATGATCTGGTACATGCCCTTTGGGTTCATCAACTCGGTCACCCAATACGTCCTCATCGCGCTGGACAAACAGCGTTTCCTGACACGGGCCTTTGCCATCGGCCTGACGTTCAACGTCGTCGCCAACGTACTGCTCATCCAGCGCATCGGGTTCATCGCCTCGGCCTATGTCGCCATCGCCAGCGAGCTGGCGCTGCTGATCCCGTTCTATGTCGGGATCCGTCGCCATCTGGCGCCCATCCCGTGGGTGCGGGTGGTCTGGAAGCCGGTGGCCTGCGCCGCACCTATGGCGCTGCTCTTTTGGCTGCTACCCGGGCGCCTGAGCCTGCTGGGGTTGCCTGTGGGGCTGGTGCTCTATCTGGCGGGGCTGGTGTGGCTGCGCGTGTTTGACGCCGACGAGCGCCAGGTCGTGGGGCGGGTCATCCCGATCAAAAGGCTGGCGCGCAGACCGGCGACGCCAGAGCCGCACCAGCCCTTGTGAGTGCCCCCCAGAGAGCCTAACGCGTATCCTCAGGCCTCCTGGTCTCCGTCAACAGGCCCCTTCCGCTGTCACGCCAAGACCACGAACACCTTCCAGGACGCGATTTGACTTGGAGTTGACTCCAGGTATTACAGTACAGACACTTGGTTTCTGCGCCACGAGATCTACCTTGACTGTCGGATGACCCCCAGCTATACAGACGTGCAGGCGCACTTTGGAGCACGCGCACTCGTGGGTGCCCCAAGGATAGGGCGAAAGCCAGACATCGCGTGCCAGAATCGAGCAATATAAAGAGGAGGAAAAACATGGAAATCTATCGGGTGGGCTCACGGCCTTCGCGCAAAGGGCCGGCCGAGACCTTTACCGGCAGCGTACGGGTGGACCCGCTGTTCGAGGCGATTGCGCCCGGTCGCGCCGGGGGCGCCATGGTGACGTTCGAGCCCGGCGCCCGTACCGCCTGGCACACCCATCCGGCCGGCCAGACCCTGATCGTCCTGAGCGGCTGCGGCTGGGTGCAGCAAGAGGGTGGTCCCATCGAGGAGATGCGGCCCGGCGACGTGGTGCGCATCCCGCACAACGCCACGCATTGGCACGGCGCGTCACCGACGACGGCGGTGACCCATATCGCCATTCAGGAAACGCTTGAAGGCGAGCGCGTCGAGTGGATGGAGCATGTCAGCGACGAGCAGTATCGCAAATAGACCGATCTGCAGCAGAATAGGAGGAATGCATGCGAGTACTCATGGTGAACGGAAGCCCTCATGAAAAGGGGTGCACCTACACGGCGCTCACCGAGATCGCCGAAACGCTCAACGCAGAAGGGATCGAGAGCGAGATCTTTCAGCTCGGGACAGAGCCTCTGGCCGGTTGCATCGCCTGTGGTCACTGCGGCAGGACCGGGGAGTGCATTTTCGATGACAAGGTCAACGAGTTCCTCGAGCTGGCCGGCGGCGCCGATGGGTTCATCTTTGGCTCGCCGGTGCACTATGCGGCTGCCACGGGGGCCATCACATCGTTCATGGATCGCGCCTTTTACACCGACCTGCGCGGGGCCCGTGGGCTCTTTTACCTCAAGCCGGCGGCTTGCGTCGTCTCGGCCCGCAGGGCCGGCACCACGGCGACCTTTGACCAGCTCATCAAGTACTTGACAATCTCCCAGATGCCGGTGATCTCGTCCCGGTACTGGAATATGGTCCACGGGGCCACCCCGGAGCAGGTGAAACAGGACGAGGAAGGCCTGCAGACCATGCGCATCCTGGCCCGCAATATGGCCTGGTTCCTGCGCTGCAAAGAGGCTGGCGCCAGGGCTGGGGTTCCGCTCCCCGCACAGGAAGAGATCACGTTTACCAATTTCATCCGGTGAGAGAGTCCGCCGGCGGACGAGAGGAGACAGGTCCATGATGATATCAGAGGTCAGCGCGAAATACTGACTCTCGGCGGATACGCCCCGCTATTATGAGCGCGTCGGCCTGATCCGCCGGGTCAATCGCAACGAAAATGGCATCCGCGATTACACCTCGATGGACTGCCGGTGGGTCGAGTTCAAGTGCATGCGGGGCGCCGGGCTGCCCATCGAGGCCTTGGTCGAGTACGTTTCCCTATTCCAGCAGGGCGATGAAACTATCGAGGCCAGGCTGGCGATCCTGACCGAGCAGCGAAACCAGTTGGCCGCCCGGGTCCAGGAGATACAGACGACGATGGAGCGTCTGGACTACAAGATCGAGAAATACGACAAGATCATTATGCCGGCGGAGAGAAAGCTAGCCCTGTAGAAGGCTGCCTCAAGCAAGCAGGGGCGCATCCTGCCCAAAGACAGGATGCGCCCCTGCCATATGCTACAGTTCGTGATTGGCGCGACGGGCCACCAGGTCGTTCGCCCGCTCCAAGAACGCATCCACGGACATGGCGCCCAGGTTCTCGTTGGTGCGCAGGCGCACCGACACGGTCTCATCCTCCACCTCGCGATCGCCGATCACCAGCATGTAGGGGATCTTGGCCAGTTGGGCCTCGCGGATCTTGGCGTTCATGCGGTTGCTGCTGTCGTCCATCTCGATGCGCAGCCCCGCCGCCCTGAGCCGCTCGCCCACCTGTTTAGCATAGGCCGCGTGCCGGTCGGCGATCGGGATCAGCCTGACCTGCACCGGCGCAAACCAGACGGGGAACGCGCCCCCATAGTGCTCGATGAGCACGCCGAAAAAGCGCTCTAGCGCGCCCAGCAGGGCCCGGTGCACCATATAGGGGCGATGCTCCTGGCCATCGGCGCCGGTATAGGTCATGTCAAAGCGCTCCGGCTCGTTGAAATCGAACTGGATGGTCGTCATCTGCCACTCGCGGCCCAGGGCGTCGTTGATCTTGAGGTCGATCTTGGGCCCGTAAAAGGCACCGCCGCCCTCGTCGATCTCATAGGGGATTTCCTCCGCCTCCAGTGCCTTGCGCAACGAGCCCAAGGCCTGCTCCCACATGGCATCGTCGCCCACGGCCTTTTCGGGGCGGGTGGCGAGATAGGCCTGAATGTCCTCAAAGCCCAGGTCATGCCAGAGCTGCAGCGAAAAGCGCAGCACACCCAGGATCTCGTCCTCGATCTGGTCGGGCGTACAGATAATGTGGGCGTCGTCCTGGGTCAGGCCGCGCACCCGTAGCAGACCATGCAGCACGCCGCTGCGCTCATAGCGGTACACCGTGCCGAGCTCGGCCCAGCGCAACGGCAGCTCCCGATAGGAGCGCACGTCGGTGTTATAGATCATGATGTGAAAGGGGCAGTTCATCGGCTTGAGATAGTAATCCTGGCCGTCCACATCCATGGGAGGGAACATGCCTTCCTGGAAGAAATCCAGGTGGCCCGAGGTCTCCCACAGCCACGACCGCCCAATGTGGGGCGTGTAGAGTAGCTCATAGCCACCCTCGCGATGGCGCTTGCGCCAAAAGTCCTCGATGATCTCACGGATGCGCCCGCCCTTGGGGTGCCAGTAGATCAGGCCGGGGCCTGCCTCCTCGTGGGTGCTGAACAGATCCAACTCACGGCCCACGCGCCGGTGGTCTCGCCGCTGGACCTCTTCCAGGTGCTCCAGATGGGCGCGCAGCTCTTGCTTGTTGCGCCAGACGGTGCCATAGATGCGCTGCAGCATGGGCCGGTTCTCGTCGCCGCGCCAGTAGGCCCCGGCGATGCTCAGCAGCGCGAACGAGTCCCACCGCAACTCGCCCGTGTGCTCCACATGGGGCCCACGGCAGAGGTCGACAAACTCGCCATGCCGGTAGACCGAGATGGTCTCGTCGGGCGGCATCTCCTGCAGCAGCTCGAGCTTGTAGGGCTGGTCGCCAAAGATCTGCATTGCCTCCTGGCGCGAGACGACCTCCCGCTCGAACGTCTTTTTGGCCTGGATGCTCGCTTTCATGCGCTCGCTGATCTGCTCCAGGTCCTCAGGAGAGAGGGCGCGGGGCAGGTCGAAATCATAGTAAAAGCCATTGTCGATGGCCGGGCCGATGCCAAACTTGGCATCCGGGAACAGCTTTAGCACGGCCTCTGCCATGACGTGGGCCGCCGAATGCCGCAATTTCTCCATCTCATGATCTGACATCTTGCTTGCTCCTTGGTTCACCTGTGTAATCTTGATTCGGCGGTCTCTTGGCTTGGCCCCCTTGTTATGAGAGCCCCTGTACGACCTGGCCCATACAAAAAGACCCCTCGCCCTGGGGCGAGAGGTCGGCTCACGCGGTTCCACCCATTTCGCCAGCGCCACGGGACACGCTGACCTCAGGTTGCCGATAACGGGGCTGCCGGGACTCTATACTGTACCCTTGCCGGGCCGAAAAGGTCCTGCAAGGTTTTTTCCAGAGCCAGCTCACAGGGGGTTTTCGCCGCCTTGGGACGAGAGGGGTTCCAGTCGATGCCCCTCATTCCCTGGCGCCATCCAGCGGCTACTCGTCCTGCTCGTTGCCATTGCACATGCGTTTGTGGGCATACTATAGCATGGGTCGGTATGCCTGGCAATCAGCCATCAAGCGATGAAAATCAGATGCCCCGTCCCGCGCTTTGCGGTATGATGGGACCTATACGCGGGGGGCACTGCGGAGCACGCCCGCAGTGTAGAAAAGCTGCGAGCAAAAGAGAGGAATGGTCCTATGGAGAACCCGACAAAAAAGCTGGCAGGCAAGGTGGCGCTGGTTACCGGCGCGGGGCGTGGCCTGGGGCGCGCCTATGCCCTGCATCTGGCCCGCCTGGGGGCCGACGTGGTGGTGAACGATATCAGCATGCAGGCCCATCAGGAGTACGGCGAAGAACTGAACGCCGACGCGGTGACCGAGGAGGTCGAGGCTTTGGGCGTGCGCAGCCTGGGCATCGAGTGTGACGCCACCGACTGTGACCAGGTGGCAGCCATGTTTGCAGAGATCGAGGGTACCTTTGGGCGGTTGGACATTCTGGTGAACAACGCCGGCGGCTCGTTGCGGGGCAACGAGCGCTCGGCGGCGTCTGATGCGCCGGAGGGCGATTTCCGCTACATCATGGACGTCAACCTGATGGACACGATCCTCTGCTGCCAGGCCGCCGCGCCCATCATGAAGCGCCAGGGCTCGGGCAAGATCGTCAACATCGGCAGCCAGGCCGGCATGCAGGCCCAGATCGGTGGGCGTGGCGCGCCTTATTCGGTGTCTAAAGCGGCTGTCATCCAATACACGCGCCTCCTGGCTGCCGAGCTGGGGCCGTACGGCATCCATGTCAACTGCATGTCCCCCGGCTGGATTCTCTCGTCACGGGCCATCGCCCAGGGACGCGCCAGTGCCGAAACGAGAGCGCGCCTCGAGCCCCAGATCGCCCTGGGGCGGCTGGGGGTGCCCGAGGATTGCGCCAGGGTGCTCGAGTTCCTGGTCACCGACCTGTCCGACTATGTGACGGGACAGTGCATCACGGTCTGTGGAGGCTATGTCCTGTTCTAGATCTCCTCTCGGGAAAGGAAGGATCACATGAAGATCGAGCGCGTTACGCCGTTTTTGGTGGGCCGCAGCCTGCTGGTGCGGGTGTACACCGATGCAGGGATCGTGGGCACGGGGGAGGCGGGCCTGTGGGCACACCATCGCTGGGTCTGCGAGGCGCTGCGCGACCTGGGCGACTATTATGTGGGCAAGGACCCGACCCTAATCGAGCATCACTGGCAGGTGCTCTCGCGCCACACCCACTTTTTTGGGTCCGCCGTCGGCGCCGCGCTGAGCGCTATGGATATGGCCCTGTGGGACATCCTGGCCCGCTCCCTGGATAGGCCCATCTACGCCCTGCTGGGCGGCAGGGTGCGCGACCGGGTGCGCGTCTTTGCCAA
>SLPC01000064.1 GCA_007132185.1 Anaerolineae bacterium
GCTGAGCTGGGGCGCCTGGATCTCGCCGGGGTAGCACAGGTCGGCGACCAGGAAGCGAGGCCTGACGTCCGCCCATACGTGATCGGCGCTGCCGTCCGCCGGCGCCACAAGGATGTCGATCCCCTCGGGCTCGTGCGCCTCGTCTGCGAGCAGGGCTCGGGGCTCGAGGAGCGCGACGTCGCGCTCATACAGACTGGCGAGGCGCCCGAGCAACTTGGCCAGGTCGCCGACTGCCAGCGGCACGACGGTGCGGGCCAGGCTATCTTCCCGCAGCAGGCCCGGAAGCACGATGCCGACACGCCACAGCTCGCCCAGCCGCAGGTAGCCGGTGCGCAGGGCGGCTAGGACCGCCAATTGCACCTGATGATAGAACTTGCTGATGCGAATCACACGGGTGAGCGGGGATTGGGGTGCCGAGCTGGAACCCCCTTGCGACAACAGGGCCTCCACGCGGTCGATGCTTGGTCCGCCAAGCCCTCTCACCTCGTCGACAGGCACCCGCACGACCGTTACGCCGGCCTGTCGGAGGGCGCGGTCGCGGCTCGCGTCACGGCCCGGATGCTCGGCATGCTGTGCGCCATCGATCTCCACGAGGATCGGGGCCATCTCGGGATGGACCAGCAGAAAATCGCCTCGCTGGGCGGCGGGGCGATCGATGGCTGGGCTGAGACCGGCGAGCTCGGGCTGTGGGATGAGGGACCAGGACAGGTCGTTGAGATCGATGCGGGCTCGTAGCCAGCCAAAGGCAATCCGTTCGGGCTCGCTATCGAACGACAGGGGCTGAAAGCGCGTCGTGGGCGTCGTCACAACCGTTTCCAGGGCATCGGCAAGGGCGGCGGAAGCGTGCCGGGGGATGAGCAGCTCGCCCAGGGCGTGCTCGAGTGTGGGCGAGCAAAAAGGCGCGGCCCCTCGTGTCAGGACCGACTCGGCCATTGCCAAGAGATCGCGTTCCTCCCGCGGGATGTCAGTGTGAGCAGGAAGAGGCAGATCGAGGCGCCACTGGCTGGCGGCGCGTACCCACGCGCGGTCCATATCATGGAGATGAATCAGCTCGACAAGGGGAGCTGGTAGTGCGCAGGCCTGCATCAAGACGCACTGGCCGTTAGGATCGCGTGGTGCGGCGGCGGCGGGTACGGGAAAAGAGCGGGGAGCGGGCGCAGTGACCGTAGGCTCGAAGGTGGGCTTGTCGTCGAGGGTCTCGTGCTCACAAGGTACGATGCCCCTGCAGGCGGGATACTCGGAGCACCCCCAGAACTGCTTGCCCGCATATCGGCCGCGCCGTGCCGTGCGCCGTTGCATCGTACTCCCGCACTTGGGACAGATCGGTGCATCCGAGGCTGTCAAGCTGCCCTCCTGACCGCTACCGTTGGCCTGCGTAAAAGAGTCGTATAGAGCCATCTGGACTCTTGTCATTACCAGATCGTAAGGCCCGTACGAATATGGCACAGACCGAGAGCGGTGGTCAAGTGATATACAGGGAGCAAAGCCATATATAGCGCAATGCGTGAGAGCAAGGGCCTAGAACGCGACGATTGTTTCCAAAAACTCGAGCAGCACGTTGTTGAAATACGCGGGATTGTCCTGATTCAGGATGTGGTGGGCGTTCGGCACCTCGACCAGTCGGCTGTTGGGCTGCCGCTCGTGCCACAGGATCGACATGTGCTGGATGAAACGCAGATCGTGATCGCCATAGATGATCAGCGACGGCTGCGTGGGGGGTTCGGGCAGGCCGCGGACCAGGTCCCTGGTCATCTCGTTGGTCAGGTGAATGACAGTGTCTTTGCCCGTCTGAGCCGTGGTCTCCATCAGGTATGCGATCGTGTCCTCAGCCAGCGCCTTGTGCACGGCAAAGGAGCGGTTCACGGTCTGGCTGGGGAGCAATTTGATCGTGAGATAGGTGAACGGCATGATTAGCTTGAGGGCGGCGGGATAGTTGGGGTGGAGGGGGCCACCGCTGATGTGCACCGCGGCTGCGACCCGATCGGGATAGGCATGGGCCGCATGCTGCACGACAAAGCTGCCCAGGGAGAGGCCGGCCAGCACGGCTCTGTCGATTCCCAGCTCATCCAAGAGGTCCATGGCCAGGTCGGCGGTGGAACGAGCATAGGAAGGGGTGTTGTCGATGTGCGCGGAGCAGCCATGACAGGGCAGGTCCCAGACGATCACCCGATAGCGATCGCTCAGCGCAGCAACCTGCTCATCGAAGGTGCGGTGATCCATGGCTACGCCGTGCAGGAACATGACCGCTGGGGCGCCCACAGGGCCGTGGACATCATAGTATATAGAGCCTGTCCTGGTTTCGACAAACACTCTGGTTCTCCTTTGCTGTGCAAGATGCGGTGCCATGAGGGCACCGCATCTTGCCAGTGCCGTATCTGATTGTCAAGCCTCGCCACCCGGGGGGATAGGCGAACGCCAGCCGGTTGCGTTGTGTCCGCATTCGGCTGGCGTTCATAGATTCCATATCGGAGTGGGTTGCCAAATGTACCGGCAATGGCTGGACACGTGGGCGGGACATTGCCAAAGAAGCGACTCTGTCCGGGATCAACCGAACAGAGTCGTCAGATCTCTAGTTGCCGGCTGCGGCGCCCAACTGGTTCAAGGAAGCTGCGGCTGCGTCTCGCACTCTTTCGTCCTCGTCTTCAAGGGCGTTCTGAAGCGGCTCGATGGCCCGCTCATCGCCGATATCGCCGAGCGCACTGGCGGAAAAAGCCCGAACGAACTCGTCCTCATCCTCCTCGAGCCTCTCGATCAGCGCGGGCACCGCCCGTTCGTCGCCTGCGTCACCCAGCATGCGAGCGGCATCACGACGCACTTCGACATTGTCGCTCTGGAGCGCTTCGATGAGAGCATCGACATCGCCCTCCTCGGCGGCCGACTCCAGATCGGGGCCGCCACAAGCTACAATGAGCGATGCTCCCATAGCCAATACAATCATCAGTAATACAATACGGGTTACGGCGTTCCCTCGCATCTTAAGCCCTCCTTACGATGCATCATAGACCAATACAACGCCTCTCGCCCGTGGGCCCTTGCAACAGCCCTACTCATCTGCCGTTACGTGCAGCCTGCCCCCCAGTCGCTCTTGCTGGATGCATCGGCGCTCAGCAGGCATCGAACTCGTTCCGATTGCAGGTTGGTCCCCGCCGTTACTCCTTGGCCCACTCCGGTTGGTAGGCGGGGCAACAAACAGACAAAAGCTGCGAACCATTGCCCACACAGACGCTAGCTCGAGGACGGCTCGAGGCGAAAAAGACCGTCCATACACCCCTATTCTGCTTCAATAATGAGAACTGTCAAACGCCAGTTTGCGGGATGGGTCCTGGCCATCACCACCATGTGCGTTCGAGTGGTGGCAGAACATGGCGTGAGGGCCGTTGGCCGCCAAGCAATCGCTACCGGACGGGGCCTGTAGGGGCAGCACGTAGGGCAGGCCAGCGCCGTGCGTGACCGTTCTTGCCTATACTTGACCAGATTACTAAAGTATGCTAGGATATTTATAGGGAGGTACAGTAATGACCGATAAACGGAAATCACAACGCAGTTCACTTATGACCAAGGTAACAGGGTTCGTCAAGGCACTCTTCCGAGGAAAGAACGACATGGCGATCGATCACAAAGTCGATCCGGGCTATCTACCGTCGCGCATGTGCCCCACAGTGGCATTGGATCGCGTGTCGACCGGGGTAGATCGTGGTAGAATGAGCCGGCGGAAGAGGTAAGGACACAGCCATGAATCGGGGCGGCTTCTACCACTCGATCAAGGTATAGTCTGATGGTCAGACGGGGTACAAGTTGACATATTGTGCCACGCGCCTCTATAATAGATATGAGGCTATGGGAGGTGGATGGTATGTCGAATGAGACGGGCCATCACAGGATAGGCAACCAACAGGACGATCTTGCTCTGCGACAGGCCCTGTTCGGAGGGCTGGTCTATAATGAAGCCGGCGAAAAGGCCCCGGTCGTCATGGTTGGTGGGGTCGCTCATTATGCGATTCCCGATGATGGCTTTATGCGGCATGTGGAAGCATATCGGATCGACAACTATGTGATCGAGGTCCTGCAGGAACAGATCGTCACCATGCGTGAGCAACTGGTCGAGACCATGCTCCAGATGATGGGTACGGACGATATTCTGGCCAAAGCCGCTCTGGAAGCGTCGATCAATCAGATGAACCAGAATATCCGCCAGAGCGATACCTCGCAATGGGTACCGTGGTTGGCACAATACGGCTTTCGCATCGTTGTGGACGTGCATGGGCGGGTGGTCGAAATCGTACAACCGCAGGCTCCTGATGATTGGGATGAGGAGTAACTCTAGATCGCGCAAGGCGCATTGATTCGGGGCAAAGGCTTTTGGCGGGGCGCAGGGCAAGCTTTGCGCCCCTTTTGCATGCCATGATAGGGCAGGTCGACGGAGAAATTCGTCAGGACCGCCTTCCTATGTTATTATTGGGAACATCAAACTCTGCAAGGAAAGGGGTGATTCTATGGGTAGTGTCGTGAAAAAGCGCCGCAAGAAGATCGCACGTCACAAGTATCGCAAGATGCGGAAAAAGATGCGCTTCCAGCGTCGTCGCTAGATAGCGAGTGAAGCGTTACGTGCGAGCCTGTCAGATGGCAGGCTCGCGAGGCCGTGAGCGCAGCAACAGATGGTTTGCTGCGCTTGTGCCATTTACAGCGGCAGGGTAGCTGTGGCAGGGTAGCCAGCGGTGGGTGCATTGCAGCGGTTGGCGGATTTTGGTGCGGCTGGCTATAATCCGGGCAATATTAGAGACGGGGAGCAGGGCTTGGGCATCTATGATCGGTATGCGTCCATTTACGATGCATCAGGACAGATCTCGTTTAGCCTGCAGATGCTGCCATACCTGGATAGCGTGCTCGAGCGCCATTCAGTGACCAGGGGAGCGCTATTGGAGTTGGCCTGTGGCACCGGGACGGTGGCTCTGGCCATGGCCCGCAAGGGCTGGCGCGTGTACGGCGTGGACGGCTCGGCGGAGATGCTGGCCCAGGCGCGACGCAAGCAGGCCACGTCTCGCAGCGAGGACTCCCAAGAGTTGGACATCCTGTGGTCACAACAGGATATGCGACATCTCTGTCTCAGCGAGCCGGTGCAGCTTGCCACCTGCCTGTACGACAGTCTGAACTATATGCTGGCCAGCGACGACTTGCAGGCCGTATTTCGCGGTGTCTATCGCGCCCTGGAACCCGGCGGCCTCTTTGTCTTTGACATGAACACACCCTGGGCGCTGGCCACCTTCTGGGACGATTCGACCTATGTGACGGATACACCTGGGTTGACCGTGATCCTGGAGAGCCGTTTTGACGCGTATCGGCAGCGCACGACGGTCAAGGTGACCTGCTTTGAGCGCCAGGGGGAGCTCTATCGCAAGGCGATCGAGGAGCACATCGAGCAGGGCTACCCGCGCGAGCACATCGCCACACTCCTGACCGATGTCGGTTTTCAGATCGAGGGGATGTATCATTGCTTCACTTTCGAGCCACCGACAGCCTCTTGCCCGCGCATCCTGTGGGCCGCCCGCAAGCCGGGTCGAGCGCGCCAGGCCGCGGCGGGCCAGGCCGCAGAGCATCAGGCCGTCTCGCCCGAGTAGCCTGGCTGGTCGCCGCGGTTGTCATGCTATTGGCGGCCACCGGTTGCCGCCTCGAGCTGCCGCCTCTCCCCTGGGACGACGCGGGGCCATCCAGCACGCCGGTGGCGGACGCGCCCCCCGCGCAAGGCCCTGAGGCCGACATGCCCGCTACGCCCGATGAGTCTGCGCCCGAATCAGAGCCCGTACCCCGACGCTCCGATCTCTCTCTAGTAGATCCCGCCCTGTGGCCGGTGATCCAGGCGGCCGAGCAGGCCATGTATGAGGGCGACTATGACCGGAGCATCACCCTCTGGCAGCAGGTCGTCAACGAGGCAGATGCCAACTCCAAGCCGCGTTGGGTGCTGAACCTTGCCTGCGCCTTTTACGCCGACAAGCAGTACGACCTGGCGATCTCTCACCTGTCATGGGTGGCCGCTGTCGAGAGCTCTGATGGGCTTCGGGCCGAGGCGCTGGGGCTGCTGGGCACGGTGAATGAGGCCAAGGGTGACTGGCAAGCCGCCATCGCGGCCTATCGCGACTATCTCGCCCTGCGCGATGATGCCGCGCCCTTTGTGTACTGGCGCATGGCCAAGGCCTACAAGTCGCTGGGAGAGGTATCGCAACAGATCGTGATGCTGGAAAAGATCGATACGTCACGTCTAGAGCCCGCCTTTCGTGCCGAGGTGCTGTCCGAGCTCGCGTCGGCCTATCGCCGCAATCGAGACCCTAACAGCGCGTTGCGCGTCTATGACGAGATCCTGTCGTTTGCCGAGATTCCCAGCTATCGGGCGCTGATCACCCACTACAAGGGCGAGGCGCTGCGCGAGGCCAAACATGACGCCGATGCCTTTGAGGCCTTTTACAGTGTCGTGACAGAACAGACCGATAGCTTTGCGGCCTTTCTTTCGTTACAGGAGCTGGCAGGCCTGCCCGAGCCGCCTCCTCCGCCCGCGTCATTGCCGCCGGATGAGGAAGACGAGTCTGGCAACGGTTCTGGGCCGGCCACCGATAGTCGCGCGCCGATGACGGATCTGACGCGGGGCAGGATCTATTTTTATGCGCAGCAGTACCCCAAGGCATTCGAGTTTCTGAGCTACTATATCCAAGCAGAACCTCCCCTGGGCATGGCTGAGGCGCGCTACTATCTGGGCAATACGCTGACCAAGCAGGGGCAATCTGCCGATGCCATCCGGCACTATGACCAGGCCATCGATCTGGCCGGGGATCAGGAGTTGCTAGCCAATGCCTGGCTGGCCAAGGCCTGGGCCATCGGCGCCAGCGGAAGCGATCCCTCGCCCTTTTACTACGAGTTCTATGTGACACAACCGTCCCATGCCCGCGCACCCGAGGCACTCTGGCTGGCGGCGCAAGCCAGCGAGCGGACCCGAAACTGGTCACAAGCGGCCCTCTACTATGAGACGCTGGCGGCCGAGTATGCGAGCTATGAGCGGGCGGGGGAGGCCGCTTTTCGGGAGGGGCTGGCGGCTTATGCGCAGGGCGATCCCTACACCGCCAGCACCACCTGGCGCGCCGTCCTCGATGAGACCGAGACGCCGGCGGAGCGGGCCCGTCTGCTCACCTGGATGGGGCTGAGCGCCCAGCTGGCGGGGCAGATGGAGCAAGCCGATGTCTTTTGGAATGAGGCGGTTCGCGTGTCTCCCGAGTCGTACTATGGGCTACGTGCCCGCGATCTGCTCAAGCACACCCCGCCACGCCTCGCCTCTGGCCACGATCCTCAGGTGACCCCTGGATTGCCTGCGACGGACGCGGCATGGGATGCACTCGAGAGCTGGGTCACCGGCTGGTACACCGCATCGGCCACCCTCGATGCGCCCGACCATGGCGGGCTCGCCGAGATCGAGGCTCTGGAGCTGCTGGGTTGGCATATGGAGGCTACCCAGAGCCTGCGCCGGGTCCAACAAGAGATCCGGGACAACCCGCGTGACCTGTTGATTCTGGCCCGGCGCACCCAGGAGTGGAGCGTCTATCCTTCGATGGTGTGGTGTGCTCAGCGCATCACACGGCTGGCCCAGGAGACAGGTGCCGGCGATCCACCTGATGACCTGATGCGCCTGGCGTATCCAAGCCTGTATAGCGGCCTGGTGGCGGCCAACGCCGAGCGCTATGACCTGGACCCGCTGCTGCTGTTGGCCGTGGTGCGCCAGGAGAGCCTGTTCAGCCCGTGGGCGCGCTCGTATGCCGGTGCGCTGGGGCTGGCTCAAGTGATGCCCGCCACTGGCGAGTGGATCGCCGAGCGGTTGCAGGTTGAGGGCTATCACCACGATCTGTTGCTGCGGCCCCATGTGAGTCTGCACTATGGCGCTTGGTTCCTCGATCTGCTGCTGGGCATGTACGATCGGGACTGGATCGCGGCACTGGTAGCCTACAATGCCGGACCGGGTAACCTGCGCAACTGGACCAATGGCCAGCCCATCGAGGACCATGACCTGTTCTATGAGACCATTCCGGTACAACAGGCGCAGGACTATGTTACCTACATCTATGAGCACTATCGACGCTACGAGCGGCTCTATCGCCCGGATGGCCCCTGATGCTGGCACAGTGCGTAGATGAACAGGGTTGCGTTGTCTCTATCTCGCCAGTCCAGGTCGCCACGCCGCCGATGTTTTGATCCACGAGCTCTTGCTGACGGATCTGAAATATACCTGGTCTGTGGCATCAGCCTATGAGAAATTGGCTTATAGAAAGGTCCCGAATGGCCTTGACGTCCGCTTCCAGCACAGGTAGAATGCACCCTAATCAAGGGGCTCAACTGAGGTAATTCAGTGTCACGGCGATTCTTATTCTTGCTTCTCATCGCACTCGCCATCCCGTCGCTCGGATTCGGGCCTCCCCGCCTGACCGACTCTGATCTGGCCATCAAGCGGCTCACGCCGCAGCAGATTGCTCTGATGCGCAATGATCCCGTTCCCGAGCTTACGGCCGCGGCGGCGCTCCTCGTCAACCCTACCACGGGGCAGGTGCTCTATGCCCAGAATGAGCATGCCCGGCGTGCGCCGGCCAGCCTCACCAAGTTGATCACAGCCCTGGTAGCCATGGATCGTGCCGATCTGGAGCGCCGCATTCATATCTCCGAAGGGGACCTCGAGATCTGGACCATGATCGGCTTGCAGCAGGATGAGGTGCAGCCGCTGAGAGAGCTGCTGCCCGTGCTTTTGCTGCCCTCGGACAATGCGGCCGCCATGGCCATCGCTCGTAATCTGGGCGGCAACGTCGGCGTGTTTGTAGGCTGGATGAACGAGTGGGTGGACAAGTGGGGCTTGCAGAACACCCGATTTGCCAATCCCAGCGGCCTTGACGCCGAAGACAATTTCACCTCTGCCTGGGATATGGCTCTCATTGCCCTATATGCCATGCAAGAGCCGATGCTGCGTGATATCTTGAGTCAGCCCGAGATGGTTTCGACCAACCGGCGCCTGGTAAATACGAACGAGATGTTACGACGCTACCCGGGGGCGGTAGGTGTCAAGACGGGTACCGAGCGTCAGGCGGGGCAGTGTTTGATCACGCTGGTCGAGCGCCGCCAGGGCCAGGCTCTGTCTGTGCTGCTGGGCTCTACGGATCGCTACGCCGACGCCACGGTGCTCATGGACTATTTCTATCGCAACTATGCCGAGCTGACCATCGATCTGTCCCCCTCGCCCATCAACCAGTATGTGGATGTCAATGGTGACCTACGCCCCATGGGCCTCCAAGAGCCGGTCAAGCTGCTGGTGCGGTCGTGGCAGATGGGAGATGTTACGATGGTGCGTCGCATCGAGAACCCGACAGCGAACCCAACCCCCGACGAGCCCATCGGTCGCTTGCAAGTCTATCTGGCGGGCAGAACGTTGGTCGAACTGCCTCTCTATGCGCACTGAAGAAACGGGGCAAGGATCGGTTGTCAGGAGATAGCCGAGACATACCGAGGACAGGCCTATTACAGCCAAGCACCCCGCTCGGGCGGGGTGCTTGCTATTATGAGGCAAAGAGGTGACTAGAGGTCCAAGGTATAGGGCCTCTCGCTTGCCTGCCACATGTCCTCATCCATACGGCCCCAGTGCCGGTGTTTGGCGATCGCCTCGACGAACGTATCGCAGAAGGACTGCATGTCATCCCCATTGCGCATGGTCACTACGCCCAGCCTATTCGAGACTTGGCCTTCTTGGCCAGTCCCTTCCTCGAACTTGATATCTGCCTCTTGGAGCAGATCCAGGCCCTGGCCCGAGGCAGCAATCGCCTTGTAGTGTACGTACATTTCCTTGACGAACTGGAGCGCATCGGCCTGCTTCATCAAGGCCTGGACGCATTCCATGCCGCCTGGTATGTAGAGAGCGTCATACAGGACGGACGCAGTCGTAGGATAGCTCATGTCTATCTTGATCTCTTGGCCATCCTGGCTTTTCAGCATGCCCTGGCGCTTGCTGACGACCTCGCTCATAACGCCGGCCTCTTTGAGGGCCTCCATCATCTTGTTCAGCGCCATATAGTCGCACCCATCGTCAGCCAGGATGGCGACCTTGCGCGTTTCAGCCGAGTAGTTGGTAGTCTCGATGCTTACGGCGGGCGAGGTTGCGGTTACATCGCTGCCACCCGGCGTCTCGGGCGGATCAACGCCCACGCCAAGCGCAATCTGCTTGGCCAACTCTCCGTCGACGTTGTTGAACACTTCTACGACGCGCATCTTGACGCCCATGTCCTTTACCTTGCCGACTTCAAAGTGAAAGGCGGCAATGATGCGTGCCTTTTCGTACTTGGACATACTATTCCAAAAGAGTTTGGCCTGGCTGTAAAAGTCCTTAAAGCTCTCGCTTCTGGCGCGGATCTTGTGGCCCTCGACCTTTTCCTGATAGTGGACATAGCCACGCTCCTGATCGGGGCCCGGCGTGTTGTTCCACAGAGAATTGGGTGAGTACGCTACCCAATCGTGAGAGCCCTGCTCGCCCCGGTCGATGGTTATCCTATTGTAGCCGTCGCGCTGGTTGTTATGTATCGGTGCGAGCGGACGGTTGATAGGAAGCTCATGAAAATTGGGCCCACCCAGGCGGATGAGCTGCGTATCCAGGTAGGAAAAGAGCCGCCCCTGCAACAGGGGGTCGTTGCTGACATCAATGCCCGGCACCAGATTGCCGGGGTGGAACGCGACTTGTTCTGTCTCGGCGAAAAAGTTGTCGGTATTGCGATTGAGAACCATTCTGCCAATGATCTTGACAGGCACCTGCTCCTCCGGCCAGATCTTGGTCGGGTCCAGGATATCAAAGTCAAACTTGAACTCGTCCTCTTCCTCGATCATCTGCACGCCAAACTCCCATTCGGGATAGTTTCCCATCTCGATGGCGTTCCACAGGTCCCGACGGTGAAAATCGGGGTCCTTGCCGTTGATCTTTTGCGCCTCATCCCAAACCATCGAGTGCGTACCGAGCTTGGGCTTCCAGTGGAACTTGACAAAGCGGGCCTTGCCCTCGGCATTGACGAGCCGGAAGGTATTTACGCCAAAGCCCTCCATCATGCGGAAACTCCGCGGAATGCCCCGGTCCGACAGGAGCCACATGATCATGTTAGCCGTTTCGGGCGTGCTGGACACAAAGTCCCAGAAAGTATCATGCGCTGCTGAAGCTTGTGGTACTTCATTGTGTGGTTCCGGCTTGATCGAGTGCACCAGGTCGGGGAACTTGATGGCATCCTGGATGAAAAAGATCGGGATGTTGTTCCCAACCAGGTCATAGTTGCCCTCTTGGGTGTAGAACTTGGTCGCAAAGCCGCGCACGTCGCGTGCCAGATCACCCGAGCCTCGCGAGCCAACCACCGTCGAAAAGCGCACGAACACCGGCGTCCTGACCGAGGGATCCTGGAGAAACTGGGCCATCGTATAGTCGGCCATTGACTCGTAGACCTCGAAAAAACCGTGCGCCCCGAAACCCCGAGCATGCACCACCCGCTCCGGGATCCTCTCGTGATCAAAGTGGGTCATTTTCTCTCGAAAATGAAAATCTTCCATCAACGTAGGACCGCGCTCGCCCGCTTTGAGAGAATCGTCCGTATGGGATACAGGCACGCCCTGGTTCGTGGTTAGCTTTTCATCTTTATGCTCTGCCGTATACTGATCTAGCTGTTCGTCCTTTTTGCTTTTCTCTTCAGATGACATCAAAGTACTCCTTTGTATATTTCGCGACGTCGAGAGCAGCACTTTACAGAAGCGCCAATTTCATTATAGGGGCTGGCTCGATCCAAGTCAATAGCTTTTCAATTCGCCTTGTGCATTCTCTCATGCTATGCTTTGCAGAGAGATCATATTGGGGGATACCCTAGCTGGCGCAGCGATCCGTCGGGTTCAGGCTCGATGAGATCGCCATCTAGCGTGCTGGCGCATGGGAGAAGGATGCGGAAATGTCCGTTGAGCCAGAACGCCTGCAGAAGGTCATGGCGCGGGCTGGTGTGGCCTCGCGTCGCAAAAGTGAAGAGCTCATCGCCGCGGGGCGGGTGCGCGTGAATGGCGACGTGGTCACCGAGATGGGGGTGCAGGTAAGGCCAGGCCTCGATCGCATCGAGGTAGACGGCGAGCCCATTGGAGCCCCGGAGGCGCTGGCCTACTATCTGCTCTACAAGCCAATGGGCTATCTTTCGACGGTGCGCGACCCGCACGGCCAGCGGGTGGCCGCCGAACTGGTGCCCGACGAGGCGCGCCTGTATCCGGTGGGGCGGCTGGATCAGGACAGCGAAGGCCTTCTGCTATTTACGAACGATGGGGAACTGGCCCTACGGCTGACACACCCGCGCTATGCCCATGACAAGGAATATCGTGTGCTGATCCGGGGCGAGCTATCATCCGCGCAAGTGCAACGGCTCGAGACCGGCATCCCCTTGGAGGGCAAGGCCCGCCCGGCACGGGCCGAGGTCAAAAGGCTGGGAGAGGGCTGGGCCTGGCGGGGCGAGCCCGTACCGCCTGGCGCGCGCTGGGTCGGGCTGGTGCTACGCGAGGGGCACAAGCGCCAGATCCGCGAGATGCTTCAGGCTGTGGGCATCGGCGTGCGGCGTCTGATCCGCGTGCGCATGGGCAACCTGATATTGGGCGATCTGGAGCCGGGCCAGGGGCGTCACCTGACCGATGCCGAGGTGCGCGACTTGTGCCGACTGGTTGGTCTGGCATAGAGTATGATATCGGAAAGGAGTGTCTTGAGCGCGATTACCATTGCCGTGGATGGACCGGCGGCCTCGGGCAAGAGCACCGTCGGCCACAGGCTGGCCGAGGCCCTGGACTATCTCTACTTTGATACCGGTGTGATGTATCGGGCCGTGGCCTGGGCTGCCCTGGAAAGCGGCATTCCCATTGAGGACGAGGAGCAGGTTACTGCTCTGGCTCAACGCCTGGACATCGATATCGAGCCGCCTCAGGAGGACGATGGCCGGCAGTATACTGTGCTTGCCGATGATGTGGATATCACGTGGGAGATTCGCGAGCCTGCTGTGAACCGCGCCGTGTCGCCCGTCTCGGCCTATGGCGGGGTGCGTGAGGCGCTGGTGGCCCAGCAGCGTGAGATCGGCGCTGAGGGGGCGGTGGTCATGGTGGGGCGCGACATTGGCACCGTGGTGCTGCCCGATGCCGATCTCAAGGTATACCTGGATGCATCGCTGGAGGAGCGTGCCCGGCGGCGTCACCGCGAGGCAAAACAAAGGGGCGCAACCAGCACGCTGGAGGAGGAGATCGTTGCGATCCGCCGGCGCGACGAGATCGACAGCTCGCGAGAAGTGGCGCCCCTCGCGCAGGCGGATGATGCGTTCTATCTAGATACGACAGACCTGGACATTGACGAGGTGGTGCAGCGCATCCTGGAGGCGCTGCCTGCCGGTGCGCGCGACGTTGATGATGGCTGCTGCTGATTTGTGTACCACAAGAGGCGGGCTGATAAGCGCCGTGGACCCGGACGGCATCGCGGCAGAGGTGGGCATCGAGCCCGGCGACCGCCTGCTCTCGATCAATGGTCACCCCTTACGCGACATCATCGACTATCAATATTATGGCGCCGACGAAGAGCTGACCCTTGCCATCCAGCGGGGTGACGAGGTGCACTCCGTCGAGATCGAGCGCGACTATGACGAAGCGCTGGGCATCACATTTGCCGAGCCCCTGTTCGATGGGATTCGGCGCTGCACGAACCAGTGCCCCTTTTGCTTTGTGGCCCAGTTGCCCCGAGGGATGCGCCGCTCTCTGTATGTGCGCGACGACGACTATCGCTACTCGTTCCTGCAGGCCGGGTTCGTGACGCTGACGAACCTGGACGAGGAGGACTGGCAACGGATCGGCGAGCAGCGCCTCAGTCCCTTGTATGTGTCGGTGCATGCCACCGATCTGGCCGTGCGACGGCGGTTGCTGGGGAATCCCGATGCGTCCGACGTGGTCGAGCAGCTGGTGCGCCTGGCTGATATGGGCATTATCGTGCACGCACAGGCTGTACTCGTGCCTGGTCTGAACGACGGCGCCGTCCTCTCCGAGACCATCGAGAGGCTCTTGGCCCTTTGGCCCACGGTGCAGAGTCTGGCTCTGGTCCCCATTGGGCTGACAAGCCATTGTCCCCGTCCGCTCGAGCCCCTCTCGCCCGCCGACGCGCGGGCCGTGCTGGCCCAGGCTGAGGAGCATCGCCCTGCTATCGTTCCCCGTACTGGCACAACCTGGCTCTATCCTTCGGACGAAATGTACCTGCTGGCGGAGCGCGAGGTGCCGCCGGCCAGCTTTTACCAGGACGACGCCCAGCGCGAGAACGGGGTGGGGCTGGTGCGGCTCTTGCTCGATGACTGGGCGCTTGCCAGCAGCAGGCTGAAACGAATCCCTGCAGGGGGATTGAAAATCACGCTAGCATGTGGTACGCTGATTGCGCCTGTGCTCGCGCCGCTGGTGCACGAGGCCAGCGCCGTCACAGGAGCTGACCTGGCGTTGGTACCCATTGAGAACCGGTGGTTTGGGGCCAGTGTCACGGTCTCTGGCTTGCTGACCGGCGCCGATCTGCTGGCAGCTCTTGCGGATCGCGATCTGGGTGACCTGGTGTGCATTCCGCGGGCCATGCTGGATGAGGACGGCGAGCGGACGCTGGATGATCTGACGCTGGCAGAGCTGGCGGACAGGCTGGGCTTATCGGTGCGGCCTGTAACGACAATGAGCGAGGTGCTCGATGCCCTTGAGAGGATGAGAGGCTCTCGCGAAGGAGGTGAGACAAGGGACTGAGCGAACGGAGGGAAACAGCGCATGGACTGCCGAGTGACCAAGCACTAATCTGTGCTTGGCCGAGCAAGGCAGTTGACGAGGATGGGGTTGCCTGTTTGCTGCGTGACGCAATTGTTGCGTAATGCAGCTTCGCCGCAGGCCTAACCCGGCACCCGCCGGGGAAAATCGAGAGATCAGCGGAAGCCCCCAGGGTATACCACACCCTGTTTTTGCCCTCCCACAAGCAGCATTTGCACAAGACCTGCCGTAAATCTGATGGGCGACCGTCGGCACAGAGGGCAGGTTGGTGGTAGCACGTCGCAGACTGGACACTGTCCCTGCGACCGTGGGTTGCCAGCATCTTGCTGTGCATTCTCATTGTATTCATCACGTTTCTATACGTTACTGGGAGGGCTTTTATGTGTGGTATCGTTGGCTATATAGGGCAGCGTCAGGCTGTGGATATCGTCACCCAGGGCCTGCAGCGCCTCGAATACCGGGGATATGATTCTGCGGGCATCGCGATTCTTAACGGACATGGCATCGAGCGACATCGGAGCGTCGGCAAGATCAGCAGCCTGATCGATTCTATTGCGGACGCGCCACCCCAAGGCCAGATGGGCATCGGCCATACCCGCTGGGCTACCCACGGCGCCGTCACAGAGGACAACACGCATCCCCACACCGACAGCGAGGACATGGTCGCTGTTGTGCACAATGGGATCGTCGAGAACTATCGTGCCCTCAAGGCCGGTCTGGCCGCAGAGGGCGTCGTATTTCAATCCGAGACCGACACCGAGGTGATCGCGCATCTCATCGCCCGCTACTATCAGCGTGGCGAGCGCCCCTTGGCCGAGGCGGTACGCCTTGCCCTGGGCGAGCTGCAGGGCTCGAGCGCCATCGTCGCCATGAGCCAGCTCGAGCCAGGCTTGCTGGTGGGCGGGCGCCTGGGCAATGCGGGAGCGGTGGTGATCGGCCTGGGCGAGGGGGAGAACCTGATCGCCTCGGATACTTGGGCTCTCATCGCCCACACGCGTGAGATGCTCTACTTGGAGCATGGCGAGGTGGCCACAGTCAGCGCAGAGGACGTCACGGTATGCGATCTGGATGGCTGTCATGTGATCAAGTCTGTGACGACCCTATCGGTGGATCCCGCCCTGGCCGCCAAGCAAGGGTATCGGCATTTCATGCTCAAAGAGATCCATGAGCAGCCCCAGTCGCTCACCGACGCCATTCGCGGGCGTGTGGATCTGTCCGGTGACCGGGTGATCTTGCCCGATCTGTGCGGACTAGAGCCCGTGTTGCCCCATCTGAGGCGGCTGCACGCTGTGGCCTGCGGCACGGCCTGGCACGCCTGTTTGATGGCCAAGTTCATGATTGAGGACCTGGCACGGCTACCCGTCGAGGTGGACTATGGCTCCGAGTTTCGCTATCGAAACCCGCTGCTCGAGCCGGGGAGCGTCGTGCTGGTGATCACGCAATCGGGTGAGACGGTGGACACCCTGGCAGCCATGGAGACGGCCCGCGAGCGGGGCATGCAGTCCATTGCACTGGTAAACGTGGTCGAGAGCCAGGCGGCGCGGCTAGCCGATGGCGTCATTCCACTCAATGCGGGCCCCGAGATCGGCGTGGCATCCACCAAGGCGTTTACCTCGCAGGTGGTTGCCTCGTTCTTGCTGGGCATCTACCTGGGCACCCAGCGCGGCGTCTTGGATCGCAAGAGACGCGCCGAGCTGCTGGCCGAGGTGGGGCGTCTGCCGGGCCTGGTGGGTAGCCTGTTATCGAACGGCGGGGACTATGAACGGATTGCACGCCAATACATGCACTGCGAGGATTTCCTGTACCTGGGCCGGGGCATGAACTATCCTATCGCGCTGGAGGGCGCCCTCAAGCTCAAAGAGATCTCGTACATTCACGCCGAGGGCTATCCAGCGGGCGAGATGAAACATGGCCCCATCGCCCTGATCGATGAGAGCATGCCCGTGGTGGCGATCTGCCCGAACGACCGGGTCCGCGCCAAGATGCTGAGCAATGTGGAGCAGGTCAAGGCGCGGGGCGGGCGCGTGATCGCCATAGCCACCGTCGGGGATCAGGAGATCGCCGACAAGGCCGATGATGTGATATGGATACCGGCGGCGGGGCCTTACATCACGCCCCTGTTGGCTATGGTGCCGCTGCAATTGCTTGCGTATCAGATCGCCGTCCTGCGCGGCTGCGACGTGGACCAACCGCGCAACCTGGCCAAGTGCGTGACGGTGGAATAGACGCCGGCGCCAGAGCATTTGTGGGAGAACGCTGCCTACACGCGGCGTTCTCCCACGTTGCACTTGCCATACGTTGTCGCTATGGGACTGGTGAATGCTATAGCTTGCCTACATTCGGCAGATAGTGGGCCAGTTCGGCGTGTAGCGCCTCTTTCATGGCCTCCATGCGCCCTTGGTCTGTGGCTTCAAAGCGCAACGAGAGCTTGGGTGAGGTATTCGAGGCGCGGATCAGGGCCCAATCATGCTCGTCGAAATAGATGCGCGCGCCATCGATATCGATCACGCGCTGGCGGCTGGCAAAGGTGTCGCGCACCTTTTCGACCACCTCTTCTTTGAGATAGTCGGGGCAGTCAACGCGTAACTCGGGCGAGCTGACATAATGAGGCAGGCCGTCCACCAGATCCGCCAGGATCTGGCTCAGTGGCAGGCTGGCGCGATCGATATAGCCCAGCAGGAGGGCGGCGGCATAGAGGGCATCATCGAACTCGAACGGCGGGTCATTGAAAAAGATGTGGCCACTGAGCTCGCCGCCGATGATGGCGCGTTCCTGGTGCATGCGGGGCATGATCGACGTATTGCCACAGCGGGACATGATGGGGATGCCGCCATACTTGCGCACGCCGTCGAACAGCATCTCTGAGCAACGTACCTCAAAGACGGCCTTGCCTGGCCCATTGCGTAGCGCCTCACGCGTATAGAGTAGCAGATAGACATCGGGTGGAACGACCTGTCCCTTTTCGTCCACGATGCCGATGCGGTCGCCATCGCCGTCAAAGGCGAGACCCACATCGCAGCTCTGTTCCACGACGACCCGGGCAAGATCGACCAGGTTCTCCGCTTCGCACGGATCGGGCGGATGGGCGGGAAAGGTGCCGTCGGGGTCACAGTAGAGTGGCACCACCTCACAGCCCAACTCGCGCATCAGTCGCACCGCCAGGGGCCCGTTGACGCCATGGCCCGCATCAATAGCGACCTTGAGGGGGCGGCTGAGCTCGACCTTGTGCAGGATGCAGTTCAGGTATGGGTAGACGACATCGCGGGCGATATGCTGGCCCTGGCCGCTGGCAAAGCCGCCGCTGGCGATGAGACGCTCGACCTTTTGCAGCTCCATGCCAGCCAGTGGCTCCATGCCCACCTGCAGCTTGAGGCCATTGAACTCGGCGGGATTGTGGCTGGCGGTCACCTGAATAGCGCCATCTACCCAAAAGTGATTGACCGCAAAAGAGGTCAATGGCGTGGGCACCTGGCCGATGTCCAGCACCTCGCAGCCGGACGCGATCAGCCCCCGAATGGCGGCATGGCTAAAGGGTCCGGAGCTGGGGCGGGCATCATGGCCGATGACGATCTGGCGCCGGCCGGTGCGTCGCTGCATATAGGTGCCAAAGGCGCGGCCCATGGCCTCGAGCGCAGAGTTGGTCAACTCGGCGCCCACGACCCCCCGGATATCGTACTCGCGAAAGATGGCGCGACTTACAGAGAGCTGCTTTTGCAGGGCAAGATCGTGTAGCAGGGAGCGCAGCGCATCGCCCAGTTTGGCCGGATCATGCCGCACCACCACTTGACGCTCGCCTGTGAGTGGGTCATCCTGCAAGACTTCGCTCGCCAGATCGCGTATCACGAGAATGGCACCTTCGACCAGAACCATCTCTTGTGGCGTATCGGGAAAGATCGCTACCTGGGAGCCGTCGTTGATCACCAATTCGGGCGCGACCAGATCAGCATCGCTGTCCCGATAGCGTTGCAACACCTCTGGGCTGATGGCACCATTGTGATGGGCTAACACATAGTCAAAGCGAAAGCCGCAATGCTGTTGAATGGTGCGCACATGATCGGCCACCGAATAGCCCTCGGTCTGATTGGGCTGGGTCATGAGATTGCAGACAAAAATCTTGCGGGCAGCGCTCTCGCGCACCGCCTGGTTGATCTCTTTGATCAGTAGCGAGGGAATCAGGTTGGTGAACAAAGAGCCCGGGCCGATAACGATGGCATCGGCGTTGGCCAGGGCCGCCAGCACCTCGGGGGTGGGGCGAAAATCGGTCGAGGGGCGCCCCATCACCTCCGAGATCAGAAACACGCGTTGGATCGTGCATTCCTCGTTGCCCCGGCTTATCGCCGTCTCGCCTACCAGTTGAGAGTTGTCATTCAGCTCGGCGCATACCTCGACGCGGTCCAGCGTCGGGATCAGGATCTCGTCAGCGCTGGCGGCGATGGACGAATGTAGCTGCGCAAAGGCCGCCCCGGCGTTGGCGGGCGGCACGACGCCGACGACATCCCAGGGGGCGTCCCGATAGGCTGACACCAACATCGCCAGGCCCTGGGTCCCGGCAAAGGCAACGACTTGCGAGCGACTATTTTCACGTTCGGACATGGATACCTCCGAGTTCTGGCGCCAAGGAGCGTTCTAGTGCACCAGAGGCTATTGTTTTTATGATGAACAAGCGCAGAGCCATGGGCTGCGCAACATCATTATGCGGCCGCCATGGCTCCTCGCAGAAATTCCGTTCAAAATATAGCACGTGGATAAAGCGGTGTCAATGGCTCTGCAACACCAGGTTCTACGTCAAGAAGTGTGATAAGAGTGCCTCCCGAGCTGCAGGTCTCGGCTGATTGGCCAGCATGATGCGCTGGGCCAGCTTGCGGTGGCGCTCCTGCCGGAAAGCTTGCTCACAAGCGAGCAGCACTCATACTGCGAGACTAGCTCTTCTCAGTAGCAACTCAAACAAGAATATCGACATGGTCCTTACACCAAACTCCAGACAGTCCTCATCAATGTCAAAGTCTGGATTGTGCATGCCAACCCTGATACCCTTCTCGACATTGGCAAAACCGAGGAAAAAGAACAAGCCGCGGGACAGCTCGCTCTGAAAGAGGGCGAAATCATCCGCTCCGTGCGGCGGGAACTCATCCCGTACCGGCACGGCATTGTCTCCAGCCAGTCGCTTGAGATACTGGTAGGCTTCTTCCGATTCAGTCTCGTCATTGTAGACTGGAGGCATGAGCTTTAATGGTTCTATTGCCACGTCATAGTTGTTGTTTTCCCTGTACTCGCCAATGATCCGCCATAGCTCTTTGTTGATTTCATCAACGTATTTGGTCTGGGCAAATCTGTATGAAGCTCTCAGATGAATCATGTTGTTTTGGAACAAGGAATCTTTGCCCACGATCCGAAAGTCAACCACATTCTGGGTTGCTTTGTTACATTGAATATTGTACTTGTTGAGCCTGTTGAGATAGTAGATCAATACTTGTTGTTCTGTAGGTAGATCAATGCTGTCACGGTCGACTTTGACAATCACCTTGAACAGATTCCAGCCAAATAGCGCGGCTCCATAATTTACGCTCAGCTGACCTGCCTCTAGATAGGTTTGGTTGAGCCCCCAATTGGTGACATGGAGGCCGTAGACCGCGCTCGGTCGTGGGTTTTCCAGAGCGCCGTCTTTGATCATTCTCAAGGCGCCCTGTGTACCCTCCTCATAGGGCTGAAAGATAAAGCGTATGGTGCCCCGAAGATCGTTCTTTACGGTTGCAAGCGTTTCGGCAATGCCCAGTGCGATCGCTGTATGGGCATCATGTCCGCAGGCGTGCTTGACTCCGTCGATTCTTGATCTGTATGGCTTGTTAATCGTGTCGTGCATTGCGCAGGCGTCCATATCAGCACGCCAGGCAATTGTCGGTCCTCGCTTGTTGCCCTTCAGAGTGCCGACAACACCGTATCCGCCGACATTGGTCTGAACATCAATGCCACATGAACGGAGTTTGTCGGCGACAAGCTTGCCTGTTCGTCGTTCATCTCCCGGAAGCTCGGGACACATGTAGATCCTTCTGCGAATCCGGACAGTCTCATCGCGTAGACTCGAGGCCGTATCGGATATTGCGCAACGCACACTCTCCACGCTGTCACCTCCTAGGATTGCCAAGGCTGCGGATGAGGACGTCTCAGTCAGGGATCCGCCGGGTGAGTTGTTGCTCCTTGTAGTGACCCCCAAAAGTTGGACACAAAATGACCAATCATCAGGGGATGACCTCGGCGGCCATCTCAGTCTGTCGCCATTATAATGCGAACTCCACCGGCGTCAGGTAGCCCAGCGCCGAGTGGATGCGCTTGTGCATGTCGATGTCGTCCAGGAACTGTCCGATCTGGTGGCAGGTGTCTGCATAGGCTCGATACTTGCTCAGGGACACCTCCTCTTGGATCGTGCGTATCAAGCGTCCGGAATAGCCGTTCTGCCAAGCGTCTCCCACCGAGACCATGCTGACTTGTGCGCCCAGTTCTTGCAGGTGCCTCGCGTAGACCTGGGAGGCATACTGAACGCCTTGGTCAGAGTGGTGAATCTCGGGCTGACCGTTCTGCCGCGCCCGCTGCAAAGCCGTGTGCGCCAGCTCATGATCCAAGCACCGTGACAGCTGCCAGCCACGTATCGACCGCGTGTACAGATCCATCACCACCGCCAGACAAAGCCGCGTCCGAGAACCACACGGGTGATATCGCTCACCCAAACCTCGTCCGGGCTTTGCACCAGCCGGTTTGACACGAGACTCGAAACAGCGCGGCCTATTGTGGCGAATATCCTTGGTCTTCTTTCGTCTACTGTTTGTTCTGGCTTGTAGGCCCATATCAGCCACCATACGCGCCATGCGCTTGTGGTTGACTAGCCACTCAGCCCGCCGCAGTTCGGCCGTGATACGGTGATAGCCGTAAGTAGGCCACTGCCCGGCCAACCTTCTACCGCTTGACGCAGTGCACCATCGTCCCGGCCTTCGCTCTCATAACAGTAACTGCTGCGCGCCATCCCCAGCATCTCTCACACCGTCGTCACCGGATACTCCTCCGCCGGTTCATGGGCTAGCTCCCGTCTTGCTGCCGGCTCAAGATGCTGGGCGCTCTTTTTTGCGATCTCCAGCTCCATCGTCTTGCGGCCTAACGCCTGCTCCAATTCTGCGCTCGGGGTCACAATAACGTCGTTGGGACTGTGCTTCGAACACGCTGGCAGCGTTCTCCAGAAACAGCCGTTTCCAATTCGATCAGGTCCGGCTCAAGCCGATGCTCGCGCGCTAACTCGGCTTGGCTCTTTATGCCGCTCAGTACCTCTAGCACTGCGTCGGCCTCTAAGGCCGCCGTATACGTCCGTCGTGTAGGCATCGAACACCTCCGTTCGGGCATCATACCTGACTATCATGGATGTCCAGACTATGGGGTTCACTTCAAGAATCTCGCTATGCTACGGCACCTGGCCATCAATCTGCTCAAACAGGAGATAACGGCTTGGATCGGGGTCCATGCCAAACGTATGCGCTGTGGCTGGGATCACCGCTATCTCCGCAAAGGCCTATCCGTTTGATGCGATTGCCCTGGCACCAAGCTTGACAAGCATGGTGCGGATCATCTACCATAGCCAAGGTAGCGTGGTTCCGTGTAAGAAAACCATCATGGAGGATAGCGCAATGGTAGACGGATATGCGGGCAAGATACTGCGCGTGGATCTGACCGAGGGCAAGACGTGGGTGGATGAGATGCCGGAGAGCTTTTACAGGCGCTACCTGGGCGGTAACGGGCTTGTAGCCTATTATCTGCTACACGAGATGCCCAAGGGCGTGGATCCTCTGGGCCCGGACAACCTATTGGTGTTCGGCACAGGAACCTTTACCGGCCTGCCGATTGCGGGCGCAGGCCGCAGCACTGTGGGCGCCAAGTCGCCGCTGACCAACGGCTATGGCAGCGCCGATGTGGGCGGTTTTTTTGGCGCCGAGCTCAAGCAGGCGGGTTATGATGGTATCGTGGTGCAGGGCAAGGCGCCCGAACCGGTGTATCTGTGGATCAACGATGGCGAGGTCGAGATCCGGGATGCGAGCCATCTTTGGGGCAAGTCCACCCTGGAGACTTTGGAGACAATCCAGTCAGAGCTCGACGACAAGCGGGTGCGGCTGGCGATGATCGGGCCCGGTGGTGAAAAGCTGGTGCGTTATGCCTGTGTTATCAATGACCTTCGGCACGCCGCCGGCCGTACGGGCACCGGCGCCGTCATGGGCTCCAAGAACCTCAAGGCGGTTGCGGCTCGAGGCAAGGGACGTGTGCCCGTCGCAGATCAGGAAAAGTTCCGCGAGCTATCCCGCTGGATGGTGGATAACTGGAAGGACCAGCACTGGGGCATGCATGATCTGGGCACGCCCGGGGGTCTGATGGGGCTGAACGCGATGGGGGCTCTGCCCACCCGCAATTTCCAGGATGGTCAGTTCGATGGCGCCGAAAAGATCACCGGCACCACACTGCGCGACACGATCATGACGGGCCGTGAGGGCTGCTATGCTTGTCCGGTGCGCTGCAAGCGCGTGGTCGAGGTGCACGAAGAGGGTATGGATATCGACCCGATCTATGGCGGCCCCGAGTACGAGACCATCGGAGCATTCGGCTCCAACTGTGGCGTGGACGATCTCAAGGCTATTAGCAAGGCCCACGAGATCTGTAATGCCACCAGCATGGACACCATCTCCTGCGGCATGGCCGTCTCGTTTGCCATGGAGTGCTTTGAGAATGGCCTGCTGACCACGGAGGACACCGGCGGCCTGGACCTGCGCTTTGGCAATGCCGAGGCCATGGTGGCCCTAACACAGATGATCGCCGACCGCGAGGGCCTGGGCGATCTCCTCGCCGAGGGTACCGACATTGCCGCAGCCAAGATCGGCGGCAGTGCTTCCGAGTACTCGATTACGGTCAAGGGCCAGCCCTTCCCGATGCACGAGTGCCGCACCCGCCACGGCCAGGGGTTGGGCTATGCCC
>SLPC01000205.1 GCA_007132185.1 Anaerolineae bacterium
ATACCGGTCGTTGGATCTAGTCCCATTGTGGCACTGTCCTGTCTCAGGTGCAAGTGTTGGACGGGCTCGGGCATTCTGCTGGGAAGCTGCTTTACGCGTTAGGCATATTGCGTTATGCTTTCGCTAATGCTAAGGGTACATGGGGGAGGTGCTGGATGCGTATAGCGCGTTTCTATGGTGGCAAGGATATTCGGGTAGAGACGGCCCCTGATCCCGAGCCGGGGCCGCAGGAGGTCCTGGTTCAGGTGCGTGCCGCAGGCATCTGCGGCAGCGATCTGCACGGCTACCGGCGCGGCGCCGCGGGCAGCGGGCCGCCGCGCACCCCCGGTCACGAGCTGGCCGGGGAGGTGCGGGCGCTGGGGGAGGATGTCAGTGGTCTCGACATAGGCCAGAGGGTGGCGGTAGAGCCGCTGGTGGGCTGTGGGAGCTGTCGTTACTGCCGCTCGGGCGACTATCACCTGTGCCCGGATCTGGAGCATATCGGCGGGGCCCGTCCCGGCGGGTTTGCCGAGCTGACCGTGGCGCCTGCCGATCGTCTGTACCCTCTGCCCGACGGCATCTCCTTTGATGAGGCCAGCCTACTGGATGTGTTTGCTGTGGCGGTGCATGCGCTGACCTGCGTTCCCGTTCAGCCCGGCGAGCGGGTGGCCGTGATCGGCACCGGCGCCATCGGCCTGAGTATCGCGCAGGCTGCTGCCGCTTCCGGGGGCGATGTTGCGGTGTTGGGGCGTCGCGAGCACCCGCTACAGGTGGCGGCCGAGACCGCCAACGCCTATGGTATCGGCGTCACCGGCGATGATGCGGTAGGCGCCGTGCTCGATTGGTCTGACGGCATGGGGGCCGATGTGGTGTTCGAGGCTGTGGGCGGTTCGGCTGATACGCTGGCTCTGGCCCTGCAGCTTGCGGCACCCCATGGCCGGATTGGGGCTGTGGGCAGCTTTCAGGAGCCCCAGACACTGGATGTCCGCCTCGGGTACCGCCGTGAGTTGACGCTGCAGTGGGTGTGGAGCTATGCCCATCGAGGGTCGCGCCCCGAGTTTGCCGTCGCCCTCGACATGCTGGCCCGCGGCCAATTCCAGGCGGCGCCGCTGATCACCCACCGCTTTTCGCTGGAACAGATCGCCGAGGCATTTCAGGTGGCCGACGACAAGGCCGCCGCCCAGTCTATCAAAGTGCTGGTTATACCCTGATCAGCGAGAGCCTATAGGAGTAGCTATGGAACGTGTAGCGCCGGAAAACCAGGGTTTCTGCGCCGAGCGGTTGCGCCGCATCGGCGAGGTCATGGGTCGCTATGTGGACGAGGGCAAACTGCCCGGCACCGCTACGCTGATCGCCCGCAGGGGCCAGATCGTGCATCTCGAGACCCAGGGCTGGGCTAATGTGGAGGCGCAAGAGCCGCTAGCCGAGGACGCCATCTATCGCATCTACTCGATGACCAAGCCCTTGACCTGCGTCGCTGCCCTGATGCTCTTCGAGGAGGGTCGCTTTTTACTGGACGACCCGATCGGCAGCTATCTCCCCGAGCTGGGCGAGATGCAGGTGCTGCGGGAAATGCACAACGGCGAGCCGGTCCTTTCGCCGCCCCGGTCTCCCGTCACGGTGCGCCACCTGATGACCCACACCGCCGGGATGACCTACGGCAGCTTTGAGCCTGACTCGCCCGGGGAGCGCATGTATGGTGAAGCGGCGCTGATGCGGCCCGATCGCAGCCTGGCCGAGATGGTCGACTGCCTCGGGGGCCTTCCCCTGCTCTTTGATCCCGGCACGCGCTGGCTCTATTCGATCTCCATCGACGTCATTGGTCGGCTGGTCGAGGTGCTTTCGGGGCAGACGCTGGATGTCTATATGCAAGAGCGGATCCTGGAGCCGCTGGGCATGGTTGACAGTGGCTTTTGCACACCGCCGGGCGCCGCGGATCGCCTGGCGATGCTGTACAGCATCGGTGAGGATGGCAATCTCGAGGTCACCGACGCTCCCTGCGGGCGAGACCATACGCGCCTCGACCCATTCTGCGCCGGCGGCGCGGGTCTGGTTTCGACCATCACCGACTATGCGCGCTTTGCCCAGATGCTGGCAAACGGCGGCGAGTTGGATGACGCCCGTGTGCTGTCGCCCCACACCGTTGCCATGATGGGTGCCAATCATCTCCCTGCAGCGCTGTGTCCCTTTGGCGAGCCGCCCGCGCTTGGGTGCGGCTTTGGGCTGGGCGTGTCGGTGGTGCAGGATCCGGCTGCCGCAGGCCTGCTCAATGGGCCGGGGAGCTTTGGCTGGAGTGGCCTGGCCAACACCAACTATTGGGTGGACCCGGCCAACGAGACGCTAGGCGTCATCATGATGCAGTTCATCCAGCCACCGACATTCTCGGGCTACCCGACGACACAGCAGTTTCGCAACCTGGTCTACCAGGCTCTGGTCAGCTAGCGCATGCGCCTGCCGCACGGAGAGGATCCGCGGGATGTCGTAGCTCGCGGCTATGATCGCATGGGCGCCACCTATGCCTCGTGGGCGCAGGAGAGCCACGATCCGGCGCGCGAGGAGCACACGGCACTACTGCTGGATGCGCTGCCGCCCGGCAGTCCCGTGCTGGATTTGGGGTGCGGCGCAGGTCTGCCCACGACCAGGACCCTGGCGGAGCACTTGGATGTGCTGGGCGTGGACATCTCCTTCGAGCAACTGGTCCGCGCCCGGCGCAACGTGCCCAGGGCTGCGTTCGTGCAGGCCGACATGGCCGAGCTGAATCTGGCTCCCGGCAGCGTGGCCGCAGTGGCGGCCTTTTACTCGATCATCCACGTGCCACGCGAGGAGCAAGCGGCGCTGCTGGGGCGCATCCGATGCTGGCTCCAGCCGGACGGCCTGCTGGTGGTCACTCTGGGGGTTGGCGCCGATCCCGGCACGGTGGATGCGTTCTTTGACCAGCCCATGTATTGGAGCAGCTATGACGCTGAGGCGTATCTGCGCACCGTTGCCGAGGCAGGCCTAGAGGTACAGAGCGCCGTTCATCGTCAGGTGGACGAGTTCGGATCGCCGGTCACCTTTCTCTGGGTGCTGGCGCGGGCACCCGCCTGAGATCAGCCGTCAATATACTCGGGAAGCACACGCCCCTCAGCGTCAAACCCTACGCCCTCTAGCTGCAAGAGCGCCCGCTTCATCTCGGGACCGCCGGCAAAGCCTCCCAGGCGACCATCGGCTCGCACAGCCCGGTGGCAGGGAATCAGGATCGGGAACGGGTTGCGGGCCAGGGCGGTTCCCACCGCGCGTGCAGCTTTGGGGTGCCCGATACGCCTCGCCAACGTGCCATAGGTGGCTACGCGCCCGCGCGGGATAGCATGTTCAGCAACAAGTACCAGCCGCTGAAAGGGCAGGCAGTCGTCCAAAGCCAACATGCCCATATCGAACGTCACAGGCTCCCCTTGCAGGTAGCGTTCCATATCAGACATCAGCGCTGCCATCGTCGGGTTGGCTGCCGGAGTCGCCCCCTCATATACGGTCCTGAGGAGCAGTTGGAGATGCTCCGGATCTCCGGGCAAGAGCACACGACGTACAAGGGGCTCGAGCTCATCCTCGGAGCGCCACAACACAAGGATGTCGCCAAACTGTGAGGGTACAGAACCATAGTGATAGGGCAAGGCTTGACTCCTTCCGCGGAATGTGCCGCTAGCATAGGCGGGAGAGAGCCCCGCGTCAACTGCATGCACGATCAAGGGGGCGAGTTCACACTCGCCCCCTTTGCCACCGATCCGAATCTCTATCCTGCGTCTACCAGCGATCCCCGCCGGAGCGATCGTCGCGACCGCCGGACGGCCGAGGGTTTGCCTCGGCAACCCGAATGGTGCGGCCATCAAGCACAGTCTCGTTCAGCTGAGAGATTGCCTCAGCGGCCACATCTTCGGTCTCCATCTCGACAAAACCAAAGCCACGGGAGCGGCCGCTGTACCGGTCCGTCATCACGGTCGCGTCGCGAACCGGCCCAATCGCCTCAAAGGCTTCTCGCAAGCTCTCATCAGTCGTGTCGTAGCTCAGGTTACCCACATACAGTCTCTTGTTCATGCTCGTCCTCTCACTCACTTTCCAAATCTTGGCACCATGCCCTCAGGGACACAAGGGCCAGATCGGTCGACGCACCCGTGTCCGCGTGAGATCGAGGATCTCGAGCTGCGCTCCACGGTACCTCATCGGCTGCACTATCCCGTCGGTGGCGCCGGGCTCAGGCGTGCGACGGCGTCGGGCCGTCAGGCAATGTGTCTAAGGAACTGGCGTCTAGAATGCAAAACCCGCCACCAGGCTCAACAACCCGGCGGCGGCAATCGCAGACAACCAGATCCCTGGCATCTATAATCTTGACACATCTCAAGAGCGATGTCAAATCCGAATGGGGTGAAACTCGCCCGGCTGCGTAGAATGGTGCCACAGCGAGGCGACGCGACTGTCGCCTCGCTGACCTATTACGCCAGACCAGCCCTGGTGGCTGACTCAGATGGCTTGTTCGGCGTCACGATAGGTGGGAACGCCCTCTTCCTGCATGATGCGGTCGATCTCGGCCTTGTCGTCATCGCTCAACTTCCAGGATGCAGCGGCTACGTTCTCCTGTAGCTCCTGGGGGTTGCGAATGCCCACGAGCCCGACGGTGACGGCCGGGTGGCTGAGTACCCAGGCGAGGGCAAGCTGCGCCACGGTATGCCCGTGATCGGCGGCAAAGGTTTTGAGACGATCGACCGCACGGATGGTCTTGAGCATGTTCTCGCGCTCGAATAGAGGGAGGCCAAAGGCGTTGCCACGCGAGCGCCAGTCCCAGTCCACAAAGGAGGTGTTCTCATCAAAGGCACCTGCCAACAGGCCAAAAGCCAAGGAGCCATAGGCCATGAACCCGATGCCCTGCTCGAGGCAGTACGGCAGCACCTCCTTTTCGACGCGCCGATCCAGGAGGTTGTAGCCCACCTGGTTGGCCGTCAGATGCCCGTATTTCTCGCACTCTTTCATCATCGGCACCGTATAGTTGGAAACGCCATAGTGCCGGATCTTGCCCGCCTCTTTGAGCGCCTCGAGGGCGCGCATGCTCTCCTCAAAGGGCGTGTTGACGTCGGGCCAGTGAATCAGCAGCAGGTCGATCCAGTCGGTGTCTAGCCGCTCTAGGCAGCCGTCGGCGTGGGCGATGATGTGATCAGGGCGCGAGCTCCGCCCGGTGATCTTGTTGTCCTCATCGACGACGAACCCCACCTTGGTGACCAGCACGACGTCCTTGCGACGGTCGCCCAGCGCCTTGCCCAGGATCTCCTCGCAAAAGTTCGGGCCATAGGCCTCGGCGGTGTCCACCAGGGTGATGCCGGCATCAATAGCCTGCTGCAGAGCATCGCCAGCCTCCTCTACATCGATCTCGCCGTACTGGGTGGTACCCAGTGCCCACGTGCCAAAGCCGATGGCTGAGGTCGTCAGATCGGTATTGCCAAACTGTCGTTGCTCCATGATATCCTCTCCATGATGTGAGAAATCTGTGGGTACGGTGTACGGCATTCCGCGCCCAATGTCAAGGAGTGGAGCGCCTGATACCGCTCCGCAGCTAGCGGAGACAGCAGGCATAGCGGGCGGCGGCAAATGAGAACGGGCCGGATCGCCCAGAGCATCGTTCTGGCGAGCCGACCCGTGTGGATCGCTATTGCGTGTTGGACCGATTAGCCATCTACGCCTTTGCGTCGGCGGTTGACGGCGATCTCATCCTCATAGGTGTAGCGATAGCGGCTGTACGGAGCAGCCGGATACTTTTCGATCGACTCTTCGTTCAGCGTCAGGCCCAGGCCTGGCTCGTCGGGCACGGCCAGATGGCCCTCCTGGTCGAGAATGACGCCATCGACGACCTCGCGCCGCCAAAAGACGTCACGGTCGCGGTGCTCGAGAAAGAGCGTGGCGGGCGTGGTGGCCAGCACATGCAGGTTGGCCATCTCGGCGATAGGGCCGGTCGAGCCATCATGGGGCGCCAGCATGACGCCAAAGGCCTCGCACAGTGTGGCGACCTTTTTCGCCTCGGTGATGCCGCCTATGCGGGTTATCTCGGGCTGGGCGATGGCGATGGCGCGCGTTTCGAACAGTTCGCGGAAGGACCACTTGGAAAAGAGGCGCTCACCGGCGGCCAGGGGCACCCGCGCACGCTGGCCCAGCCAGCGCAGGGCCTCCAGGTCATCGGGGTTGGTGGGCTCCTCCAAAAAGACTGGCTTGTAGGGGCGGATGTCGTCGGCCAGGCTCAATGCCTCTGCCACCGAGAACTCGCCGTGACAGTGCACGCCAATGTCTATGCCATAGCCAAACTCTTCACGCAGCTCGGCCAGCGTCTCGACATCGGGGCCGCACTTGAACGCGGTATAGCCCTTTTCTACCAGGACGCGCGCCTCTTTGACGCTGTTGGCGTGGCCATAGATGCGGATGCGATTGTGGATCTTGCCGCCCAGCAGGGTATGGATGGGCAGCTCTAGCTGCTTGCCTTTGATGTCCCACAGGGCCATGTCGAGGGCGCTGATAACACCGCCGCGCACCGTGCCCGTCAGGCCGTGGGCATGGAGCATGCGATAGAGCTTTTGCCAGATGCGCTCGGTGTGAAAAGGCTCCTCACGATACAGGGACTCGGCCACCTCCTGGATGCCCTTTTCCACCACCTCGGGCCAGCCGCTGCCCTCTCCGATCCCGTCAACGCCTTCATAGGTCGAGACCTTGGCAAAGAGCCAGTTTCGGCCCCGGGGTCGGTCGGCGCTCTGCAGTACGTTGGCGTTGACCAGATAGGTTTTGACCTCTTCAATCCACATAGTTCTCACTCCTCCACTGCGTTCACAACGGTATCCAGAATATGTCGACATAACGGGTCGGTGACGTCCCGGCCATAGATCCCCGGGCTCTGGACCACCACCAGGTCGAGGCTTGGGCAGGCCCAAACCAGGTGTTGTCCCGCTCCCACGGCGGCAAAGGCGTCGCTGGGCAGGCCAGGCCACATCTGGTGGTGGGTGTTGGTCCAAAAGCCGTACCCATAGCGCCACTGCTCACCCGGGCAGTGCTCCCGGATCATGGGCGCTACCTGGGTCGCCTCTTTCATCCAATCGCGGGGTACCACCTGAACACCGTCCCAGCGGCCCATGCTCAGCCAGAGCAGTCCCAGGCGCGCCATGTCATGGGCGCTCACCTCGGGCGTTGTGTAGTAGCCAAAGATGCCGGTACGGGCGCCAGAGGGATGCTCGAAATTGTTGTACCGATAGGTCCACGAGCCGCCGATGGGCTCTTTGAGCATGCGGTCGATCAGCGGCGCCACCGTAGGCTGCGTCCCGGGATTCTGGCTATCATACACACCATAGATTTTGCCCAGGGCATGCATCAGTATATTCATACCATAGGTCTGGTAGTGGAATACCTGGCCGGGCGCCTCGCCGGGCTTCATGTAGCCTGACGTGTTCGAGATCAGCTGCCGAAAGGTGATTGCGCGATCCTTTTCAAAGGCATAGCGTCCCGCTTTGGGACCGTACCCCTCGGGCACATCCATCATCTCGGGGTAATAATCCACCACGCGCGCGTCGGCCGAGGGCAGGCGCCCTTCGGCGATGGCGATGCCCAGCATGGAGCTGTAGAGCGACTTGGCCGCCGACGCAATGCCCAGCCGCTCGGTCGGCGCAAGACCCTGCAGATGCTCGATAACCATCCGCCCATGGCGCACCACCAGAACACGGTACAGCCGATCAGAGGCCTGCGACGTGAGCCACGCTTCTAGCCCAGCCAGAGGCGCTGCCTTGAGGCCGACCTGCTCGGGCGGGCAGCGCTGCCAGTCCTCGTTGGGGTATACGGTCGCAAGGGTCATCGGCACACTCCTACCTCATACATGGCGCGATTCGTGGACAAGCCGCTCTGATCGAGCCAAGAATAGGCAGCCTTGTCGAGCCTGTCAAATGCCTATGGCCCTCAATTGTGTTGCCTACGAGTCTTTGCCGCGGCAGGGGCTTGTGGGGTATACTCGGGCCGCAGGCCAAGGTCGCGGCGCACTCGTCGCCGCCTAGAGGAAAAGGACAGCGCATGCACGTTGTCGTATGCATCAAATCTGTGCCCGAAACCACCGAGGTCCAGTTTGACCCGATCACCGGCACCATGCTCCGTGAAGGGGTGGGAGCAATCATCAACCCCTTTGACATGTACGCCATCGAGGAGGGGCTGCGCCTGACGGCGACCCACGGGGGCACGGTGACGGTTCTCTCCATGGGTCCGCCCCAGGCCGAGCGCGAGTTGCGCGAGGCCCTGGCCATGGGCTGTCATCAAGCGATTCTGCTCAGCGGGCGGGGCTTTGCCGGCTCTGACACCTGGGCCACGGCCTATGCCCTCTCTCTGGCCATCGATGCCCTGGCGCCGGTAGACCTGGTGCTGTGCGGCAAACAGGCCATCGACGGCGACACCGGCCAAGTGGGCCCCGGCATCGCCAATCAGCTCGGGTTGCCCCAGCTCACCTATGTCTGGCGCATCCGAGAGCTGGACCCCGACGCTCAGCAGATCATCGTCGAGCGCCTGCTGGAGGAGGGTACCGAGGTCGTATCCGCCAGACTGCCAGCGGTGGCCACGGTGCTCAAGGGCATCAACACGCCGCGCTACCCGACACGACGCGGCCTGCGGCGGGCTCGCGCCACCGAGATCCCGGTCTGGACGCCGGAGGACCTGCCGGGAGCCGACCTGGGCCTAATGGGGCTGGATGGCTCGCCCACGCAGGTGGTGCGGGTGTTTACACCGCCGCGTCGTAGCGACCGGGCGCGCCTGTTCGAGGGCGATAGCCCGCAAGAGGCGGTCGAGGCGCTGGTGGAGCAACTGCTCAGGGAAAAGGTGGTCTAGGCATGGCAGACGGCTTGCTGATCATTGATGGAGAGGCCTGCATCGGTTGTGAGGCCTGCGTCGCCGTCTGCTCGTACGCAGCGCTCGAGATGATGGACGGCATCGCTGTCGTCAATGCCAACTGCACTGCCTGCGCCGCTTGCATCGACGTGTGCCCCGTGGGGGCCCTAAGCCTTCCGGAGCGTCGCCGCCGGGGCGTCTCTGTCGACGATTATCGCGGCGTGTGGGTCTGGGTCGAGCAGTTTGGTGGAAGCGCCCACCCCATCTCGTGGGAGATGATGGGGCAGGGCAGGCGCCTGGCCGACGAGCTGCGCGTTTCTCTGACGGCCTGCGTGCTGGGCGAAGGTATGGCATCGGTGGCCCAGGATGCCATCGCCTATGGCGCCGACCGGGTACTCGTGGCTGATGATCCGGCCCTGGCGACCTATCGCACCGAGCCCTATGCGCAGGTGCTGATAGATCTGGTACGGCGTGAGCGCCCCGAGATCTTTTTGCTGGGGGCTAGCTCACGGGGTCGCGACCTCGCCGGTTCGGTGGCCACCGAGCTGTATACGGGCCTCACCGCAGATTGCACCGCCCTGGAGATTGATCCGGCCACCAGGGGCCTGCTGCAGACCCGTCCGGCTTATGGCGGCAACATCATGGCCACCATCGTGACACCTCACCATCGGCCTCAGATGGCCACCGTGCGCCATCGGGTGTTCGAGGTGCCGCCTCCCGATTACCAGCGGCCCGGCGACATCGTGCCGGTGCCCGTCGACCTGGACGCCGCGACCCTGGTGACTCAGATTCTCGAGTTCATCCGGGGGGATGAGCAGGTGAACCTGGCCGATGCACGCATCATTGTGTCGGGCGGGGCAGGCCTGAGCGGCTCGGATGGGTTTGAGCCGCTGCGCGAGCTGGCCGAGCTGCTGGGCGGGGCGGTGGGCGCCTCGCGAGCGGCCGTCGATGCCGGCTGGATCCCCTATGCCCACCAGGTGGGGCAGACGGGACGGACGGTGCGCCCCGATCTGTATATCGCCTGTGGCATCTCGGGCGCCATCCAGCACCGCGCCGGCATGTCTACGGCCCGGGTAATCGTGGCCATCAACACCGATCCCCATGCCCCCATCTTTGACATTGCCACGTATGGCATCGTGGGTGATTGTTTGCAGGTCGTGCCGTTGCTGACAGAGCGGCTCCGCGTGGCGTTGCAGCACCCGCAGGTGGCCGCCCAGCCTGGCAAGAGCGTCTGAAATGACCACCGACGAGACGCCGCTTTTGACGCGGGAGGTGTTAGAGGCGCTGCGAGACATCCGCTATCACCGCACGCCCGATCTGCGGGTGATGTCCGAGCAGGCCGCGCGAGCGTTTGTGGATGACGTGGGATTCTGTTTCCTGTTCGGCGAAAAGGGCGTCGAGATCCCAACCCTGTGGGCCGCTGTGGCCGGCAGCCGCCGCCATAAGCCCGACACCAATCGTGATCCCGATATTGGTCGCGTATGGCGCTGGAAGGACACGCTTCCCAGCAAAGGGGAGATCTATTACGGCAAGCTGCTCCGCAACAAGCCCACACTGGTGTCGCTGGATCTGCTGCCCGTCTTTTATGCGCTCTCGCCCAACTATGGTGACCCGCTGGACTATTTGGAGGACTATGAAGCGGGGCTCCTCTCGGTGGAGGCCAAGAACATCTACGAGGCCCTGTTGGAAGAGGGGGCGCTGGCGACCAGCCGACTCCGGCAGGTGGCAGGGCTCTCGGGCGGCGGCCGGGTGGCGCGCCTGTTCGATCGCGCCATCACCGAGCTGCAGACCCAGCTACGCATCGCCAAGGTGGGCATCTCGGACGCCAACCGCTGGGGCTATGCCTATGTGTACGATCTCTTCTGGCGGCAGTTCCCGGAGGTGCCCGAGGCAGCCCGCGCCATCAGCACCGATCAGGCGATGGATACGCTGCTCTTGCGCTACCTGCACAACGTGGTTATCCAGAGCGAGGCGGCCTGCCGCAGGCTCTTTCGCTGGGACGACTGGGAGTGGGAGCGCCTTGTCGAACGGCTATCCGACCGGGACTTGATACGGCGTGACCAACGCCCTGAGGGCGCGCGGGGCGTGCACCTGAGCCTAGCGGATGACGAGGCCCTGTTTGGGTGATTCGCATGGGCGCATCGATCCTGATTCTCTCAAAGGGAGGAGCACATGACGGCTAACACACGTCCTTTTACCGGCCGCATCGCTTTTGTCACCGGATCGTCGCGGGGGATCGGGCGCGAGATCGCCTGCCACCTGGCCGAACTGGGCGCCCATGTCGTGGTGCAGGGCACCAGCTTTTACTCGACGCGCGCGTTTGACGAGGCCGACAGCCTGTACGCTGTGGCGGAGGAGATTGCCGAGATGCACGGGGTAGAGGTGCTGCCCGTGGCGGGTGATCTCACCGATGCGGACGAGGTGGGGCGGATCGTTTCCGAGATTCACGATCGCTTTGGGCGCATCGACATCCTGGTCAACTGCGCCGGTGGCGATGTTGGCTCCCGGGGCACCATGGCCCCCGAGGCCGGCAAGCCCGAGGGCAACGACGCCGTGCACATCTCCCTTACGGATCTCCGGGTCGTGCTGGATCGCAACCTGATGACCTGCATCCTCACGTGCCGCCAGGTGGCCCCCGAGATGATGGATCGGCAGGAGGGCTGGATCGTCAATATCGGCAGCATCGCCGGGATGGCGGGCTTGGCGAGCGGCGCCATCTATTCCACGGCCAAGGCCGCCGTGCACGAGTACACACGCTGCCTCGCCGCCCAGCTACGCCCCTACAACGTGCATGTGAACGCCATCGCGCCGGGCGACACGGTCACGAGGCGGTTCTGCGCCAGCCGGCCCATCGATGAGGAGATGATGGTCGACGGAGGTACGCTGGAGCGCTATGGGTGGCCGATCGAGGTGGCGCGGGCCGTGGCATTCCTGGCGGGCGAGGGCGGGTCGTATGTCACCGGCCAGGTGTTGCGCGTCGATGGCGGCAAGCAGATCTTTGCCGGCTAATGCTACCCCTACGCCCTTGGACACGTATAGAGCACAGCAAGTTGGGTCAATATTAGGGAGCGAGTCATGTCAGACGTGCTGGGGTCGTTTCGCAAGAGGGCAGAGGAATTGCTAGCTTCGATCAACAGCGCGGGCGGGCTCAAGGCCACAGTGGATGGGTTGCGCAGGCAGATGGCCGAGGCCGACCGGCGCAGGGCCATGCACCAGGTGCGCTCGCAGTTGGCCAAGTTGGATGCGCAGATCAAAGAGATGAACCTGGCGGTAGGGGTGCAGGCCGTGGGGCTCCACAAGGCCGGGCTGCTGCATTCTCCCGAGCTGACGCCCCTCTGCCAGCATGTGGTGGAGCTGGAGGCTGCGGTGGAGCAGCAGCGCGAAGAGCTCCGCCGTCTGGAGGCATTGGCCGAGCAATCGGACGAGCCAGAGGAGCGCACCTGCCAGCAATGTGGTCACAGCCTGCCCCGTGAAGCGACCTTTTGCCCCTATTGCGGCACTGCCGCGCCCGCGCCGGGGGCGGCCGCTGAGGGGCCGATGCGCTACTGCGCCCAGTGTGGCGCCGAGCTGCGCGAGGGCAGCCGCTTTTGCGTGCGCTGCGGCGCCCTCGTGTCCGAACACTAGCTTGAGCCTGTAGCAAAGAGGCCGGGTATGCCCGGCCTCTTTTTTGTTGTGTTGGGCTAACGGCGCAAAGGGTCAGCCGCCCCAGGCTCGCTGTATCTTGGCCGCGGCGGTGACGATGTCATCCAGGTCCTGCTGCCCGGTCAGGAGCAGGGTCTGATAGAGCCACATGCCCCGCTCGCACACATCCTCGCAGACTGGGCACGGATCCACGTCCTGTGCGGGCAGGCCCAGCCGCTCGCGGATATAGGCCGAGCGCTGAACGATGACTTCCTGTCGGCTGAGGGGCTCGGGATAGCCGGCGCGCATGGGAATGCCTTCCGCCTCCATGGCTCGCGTAAAGTCCTCTCGCTTGCGGCCACCAAAGGCCTCGGGCTGATACCAAACGCGGAATAGGTGATAGGCGTTGCGGGTTGTGCGCGGATCACCGGGCAGGGGCTGCAGGCCCGGCACCTCGCTCATTGCCTCGGCGAGATAAGCGGCATTGGCCACCCGCTTCTCGGTCTGCTCATCGAGCCGCGTCAGCTGCACCCGCAGCACGGCTCCCATCCACTCAGCCAGCCGATAGTTGCTGGCCAGGTTTACATGCTGGTAAAAGGCTCCCTCGGGCGAGCGCCCCACATTGACGACCGACCAGCAACGCTGGGCCCATTCCTCGCTGTTGGTGAGAATGATGCCCCCCTCGCCCGAAGAGACGTTCTTGCTGGCCTGAAAGCTGAACGTGCCCATGTCGCCCAGGGCCCCGATCTTGTGGTTGTTCCACATGGCGCCATGTGACTGGGCAGCGTCCTCGATCAAGACCAGGTCGTGCTTTTTCGCCAGGTCCCGCAGCGCATCCATGTCGGCCGGCTCTCCGGCGATATGCACCGGCAGGATCGCTTTCGTGCGGGGCGTGATCAACTCTTCTACCCGCACCGGGTCCAGGTTCCACGTGTTGGGCAGGACGTCGGCAAAGCGCGGAATAGCCCCGACCAGCAAGCAGGAGGCGGCGGTGGCGATAAAGGTAAAGGGCGTGGTGATGACCTCGTCGCCCCAATCCACGCCGGCGGCCCGCAGGGCAACCTCGATGGCGGCGCTGCCATTGGTGCAGGCGACGCCGTAGCGCGCCTCGTGATAGGTGGCAAACTCTTGCTCAAAGGCCTTCACCTGGCTGCCGGGCGGCGCCCACCAGTTCCCCGAGTGCAGCGTCTCGAGGAGCGCCTGCTCCTCGGCTTTATTCCACTGCGGCCAGCTTGGATAGCCTGCCGTGCGTACCGGCGTGCCTCCGTCTATTGCCAGTCGGTTTTCCATTCGTTGTTCCTTTCCACATGAGGTATTGGGTAGAGGCTTTCCTATAGCAGGTCGTCCAGAGACTGATCCTCATCCTGCAGCGCGTCTGCTACGTCATCATAGACCAGCCCGCGCACCACCAACTGCTCCATGGGGTCACTCTCCTCTTCGGGTCGGCCCATGGCCAGAACACCAACGAGAGTATCCTTACGAAAATACCAGTATGAAACGCTCTCTTCCTCCAGCGAGCCTCGGATGACGGTTCGATCCCAGTCGACCAGATCGCCCCACACCTCGAAACTGAGGTCGAAAATATCCGAGAAAAAGTAGGGTGCTTTTGTGTAGGGCTCGGAGGCGCCCGCCATGTTGCGGCCCGCCTGGAGGCCGTGGGAGCGCGCCACGTCCCAATGCTCGACCCGCAGTCTGCGCTCATAGTGGGGGTCGGGCCAGGCGGCAATATCCCCGGCCGCCCAGATGTGAGGGTCGCTGGTGCGTAACATCTCGTCGACGGCGATGGCGGAAAAGTCGGTCAAATCGAGATCGGCGTCACGCGCCAGTTGGGTGTTCAGGCGAATACCCACCCCCATGACGGCCATATCGCAGGACACGACCTCACCGTTCTCCAGATGCACGGCCTCGATCCGTTCTCCGCCGACAATACGTTCCGGGCGCATGTTGGGTATCAGGCGTGCGCCCTTGTCCTCAAACAGGCGTGTGACATAATCGCCCAGCTCTCGCGGAACGATAGCCTGCAGGGGATACTCTTCCAGGAAACACATGGTCACCTTGACGCCGAGCTGCGTCAGCGTCGCCGCTACCTCGCTGCCGATAAAGCTGCCGCCAATCACCACCGCCTGACTGGCCTCGCCCGCCGCCTCACGGATGGCATCCGAGTCCTCGATCTTGCGAAGGGTAAACACTCCGGGGAGATCGGCGCCACTCAGGGGCAAGCGCCAGGCTCGGCCTCCGGTGGCAAGCAGCAATTCCTCGTATTCCACCGTAGAGCCATTGTCGAGCGCTACTTTGCGGCCACGCCGACTGATCCGCGTGGCGGCCACGCCGGTCATCACCTCGATATTGTTGTCAGCGTAATAGGATTCCTCATGCACCAGCACCTTGTCGAGCCCCACTTTGCCCGCCAGATACGACTTGGACAGCGGTGGGCGCTGGTGGGGCAGGTGGGCTTCGTCCGTGATAACCAGGATGCTACCGGACTGATCGATCTCTCGTATGCCTTCGCAGGCGCTGGCAGCAGCCTGCCCGCCCCCAACGATAATGTATTTATGTACGGTCATGGCTCAACCTCCCTCACGATCCTATGCGCACGTAGGCTGGATGTCAGACATAGAATGACAGCCATTGACATTAGAACACAAAGACTAGAATAATGATACCACCAAGGCAGGGGCATTGCAACGAGTCGGAAGGCATGTAGGCGCTTGCAAGGGGGGCGGGCAAGAATGATGCGGCACGAGCTGCCTGTAGGACATCCCGTGCCGTAGAAGGTGATGCTCTAGCGCTTGGCTACGGCATGCTTGGCCAGGCGCGCAAAGGACGGCAATGGCGGCCCGATCAAAGGGCGCACATAGTCCATAAAGTCCTGGGTCACGCCGTTACCGGCGGCATTTATGTACTCGTCCGACACAGTGTGCTCCTGATTGGCGATCTGGCTCAAATCGGCCAGCTCGTAGCGGATGGCATACTCGGGGCCCGGCTCGCGCACAAAACTGATCATTTGCCCCGAAGCGCCGTTGACGGCATGTCGCACGCCCTCGATGCCTGCCCGATAGGCCTCTTCTTGATCCACCGGCGAGGCCAGCTGGATAAAGGAGCGCTGCAGGTAGCTGGGCTTGTCAAACCGGGCGCGAATATTCGTCTTGGCGAGGATGATCTCGGCGACCGCCTCGACGACGCCCTGCTTGACTTCGTGCCCAAAGGCGTCACGCATAGTGCGGCCGGTGGCACTGGCGTAGGGCTGGCCGTTCTCATCCACAATGCCCTCACTCACAGCAACGACACAATAGCCATGCTCGCGGTAGACCTCCTCTGCATCGGCAGCCAGCTTCTCGGGCGAGATGCGGCGCTCGGGCAGATAGATCAGGTGTGGGGGATCGTACTCGCTCTCGCGGGCCAGGGCGGAGGCTGCTGTCAGCCAGCCGGCGTTGCGGCCCATGATCTCCATGAGCTTGAACGGGCCATCAGCGCCCATCGACTCGGTGTCATAGCCCGAGTTGCGGATGGCCATGGCCACAAAGCGAGCCGCGCTGCCATAGCCCGGGCTATGGTCGGTCTGGGCCAGGTCGTTGTCGATGGTCTTGGGGACGCCGATAGAGTGCAGCTCAAAGTTCCGTTGCTTGGCTACCTGGCCGATCTGGTAGACAGTGTCCATCGAGTCATTGCCACCGATGTACATAAAGTAACGAATATCGTACTTGACAAAGACATCCAAGAGCCGGTCATAGTCTTCGGGTTTTACCTTGTACCGAACCGTACCCAGCGCCGAGCCAGGCGTCGTACGGAGCTGCTCCAGGGTCTGGGCAGACTCGCGACGCAAGTCCACAAAATTCTCATCCATTACGCCCCGGATGCCATGCAGCATACCGTATATGCCATCGATCTGGTCCTCGGCGAGGGCTTGATGTATGACGCCGACCAGACTGTTGTTGATGACCGCGGTAGGCCCGCCCGATTGCCCTACGACCAAGTTTGCTTTTGCCATCGGATCCTCCCGGCATTATGAGCAACGCACGCCATTCGTTCCCAGCATAGTATATGCAAACCCTATCTCGTGAACAACTCGAGCACGACCCGATTCGCCATGATCCGACGAAACCAGGCTCTGTCTCGCCCTTCCTACCGTCTGGGGGCCTTTTTCTTTGGGATTCGCATGGACGGAAGTGTGAGCTCCGCAATGATGGCCTGGACCTGAGCGGCAATAGCCGCGGGCGTCCCTTGTGAATCGTAGAGGGCACGACCCTGGCGCACGAGTCGGACCGCAAGATCCGGATTGTCACGGAGACGAAGAATGGCGGCTGCCAGGCTCTCTGGATCGTTCGGCCGGCAGAGTAGAGCATGGATGTCGGGGACCAGCAGCTCGCGAATGCCGGGCGAGTCGTTCGTGATGAGGGGGATTCCGAGCGCCAGAGCCAGATATGCCTTGGTGGGTATCACGCGCTGCGTCTTGGCCGCCACGCCAAAGATGCCCAGACAGGCGCCGGCGCCCGCCACGCGCTGCGCAAGAACGTTCAGCGGCAGCCACTCGGGCATAAAGCGCACATTGTCGAGTCCCAGTTCCTTGGCCATCTGGCGCATCTCGGGGTAGGTCTGCCCCGAGCCCATGAGCTCGAAGCGGATATCCGGCTGATCGCGCAAGAGGTACGCCGCCCGCAAAACCTGTTCAAGGCCATGCAGTGGGATGAACTTGCCAAAGTAGACCACGCGGAAATCTCCGCCGGTGGGCGCACGTTGGTCTGTGCATGGCAGATCGTCCGGAGCGCCCACCCAGACACGTCGCAGCCGCTTGGGGCCGATTCCATAGCGAGACTGTATCAGTAAAGCCTGGGTGTGGGTATCAATCAGGATGCGATCGGGCAGCCGGTATAGGAGCTTTTCGGCCTGCAGCAGCAATCGAGCGCTGGGGCTTGCCGGAGACAACAGCCCGCGATCCTCGATGACTGTCTCATAGAGTGAGGTAAGAGCATCCCAGAGGAGGGGCTTGCGACGTAACCAGGTAAGCAGACGAGCCAGAGGCAGTTCGGGATGCCCCGGATAGCCTACGATGACCAGGTCGTGCTGGGGAGTCTTGATGTAGCGCCAGGCGAGCGTGGCATGGGCCCGGGCAAGCCGGTACCAGAGGCGTGGTTGCAGCAGTCCCCGGCTGGCCGAGGAGACTCGCTCGGCCGTGTCACGCCAGATCGGTTCGTGGATCTCGATCACCTCGACGCCAGCGCGGCGCAGTCCGCCGATGATGACGCTGTTGCGCACATGCTCGCGATCATAGGCGCCCAGATAACAGATGCGCAGTCGCGTGCTCATCAACTCTCTGGCTCTCGCTGGATCACCACCATGGTATAGTCATCCGCCTGGGGGAGATTGCCCACGAACTCGTACACAGCCTCGTTGATGCGCTGGATCAGACCGTCTGGGGCCAGGCTGCAATTCTCAAGGAGGATCTGCTTGAGGCGGTTGATGCCAAACTCTTGCTCATCACCGTTCCATGCTTCAGTGACGCCATCGGTGTACAGGACCAGGGTATCGCCAGGGGCCAGCTCGACAGTCTGTTCCTCCAGCGCCGGATCAGGGACTATGCCCAGCACAATGCCAGCTGGCTCCAGTGTCAGAATCTCGCGATCGGCGGCGCGCAGGAGCAGAGGCGGGTTGTGCCCTGCGCGCACAAAGCGATACAACCCTTGCTCGATATCCAAAATGCCATATACCAGGCTGACAAACATGCCCGAGCGCGAGTCCTCGAGGAGAATGCGGTTGGCACGCTCCAGGGTTGCAGCGGGGCCTCGGGTATCGAGGGCGGCTGCGCGGAGCACCGTGCGAGAAAGCGCCATATACAGAGCGGCTGCCACACCCTTGTCCGATACATCGGCGATGCTTACGCCAAGCTGTGATGTATTCAGCTGCACAAAGTCATAATAGTCACCGCCCACGCCCCTGGCTGCTCGCCACTCGACGGCAATGCGCCAGCCGGGTACGTCGGGGCAGCACTCGGGCAAAAAGCTCGTCTGGATGTCCATGGCCAGGTTCATCTCGTGCTCCAGCCGCTCCCGACGCACAGCCTGTTCATACAGGCGTGTGGCCGAGATCGCCAGCGAGGCCTGGCTGGCAATGCCGCTCAGAAGGGTCAAACGGCGGCCCGCTAGAGCAGGAGCGGCCAGCTGCGCCCCGACCAGGAGCAGTCCCAGGTCGTGCTGATGCGCGCGCAAGGCTAGAGCCAGAGTCTCGATCTGTCCACGATCTGCCGGCTCGAGCCCCAGAGCGCTGCCGTCCATCGGCGAATCCAGAGTCTGGATCTCATTCGACTGTTGTAGGTCATCGAGCCAGGGCAGTCGATCGTAAGAATAGAGAGGGGTTGCCGGCAGATCTTGCAGGTTCGAGGTGAGGCCATAGCTTGCCACGCCCGCATAGCGATGTTGCTCCGGCTCCCGCACCAGTATAGCGCACCACGATACGCCCATGAGCATCGGAATCAATCGCACCACGGTGCTCACCGTCTCGTCAAGATCGTAGCTTCCGCTCGCAATGACGTTGGCCACCTGCAGCAGCGCCGTGGACACCCAGGCCTCTTCGCGTTGCGCAGCCAACAGGGCCGCATTGTCCATCGCTAGGGCCGCTTGGCGGGCGATACCCTCTAGAATAGTGCGCTGGGGCGCTGGAAGATCCTCCGAGTTCGGCGTCTGGGCCAGCATCACGCCCATCAACGATCCTCTGGGTGCCAGCGGATAGGCCAACATGCGGTGCCCATTTTCTCGCTCATTTCCCCATAGGCGAGCCAGGGGCCCAAGTGCCGCAGGGTCCGAGATGCCCGTCCCACTCACCGCCACCCGCTTGAGAGCCGGGATCTCCTCGGATGGATACCGCAACATGCAGCTTGGGGGCTGGCCAGGGGCGTTGCCAGATACGGGCAGGCAGAACTCGTCGCTCTCGGCCGAGTACGACAGCAGCGTGCAATGCTCGACGCCAGTGAGCAACTGAGCGAGACGCGATACCGTGGCGGCGACCTCCTCCAGGGTACTTTCCTCGGCCAGGGCCTCGGCTACCTGCAATAGCGCCGTGGATACCCAGGATTGTTCCTGTTGGGCGCGATAGATCTGGCTATCTTCGATGGCTACGGCGATCTGATCCGCCAGGATGCGCAGGATCGAGATCTCATCCTCGTCAAAGCTTCCGTAGCGGTCACTCTGCAGATCTAGCACGCCCAACACACGGTCCTCGACCATGAGCGGAAGCGCCACCTCGGCGGCGGCCCGGTCGAGCGCTTCGTGCGCCAGATAGCGGGGGTCCTGGCGGACATCGTTCGCAACGATCACCTGCCCAAGGGCCGCATGCCCAATGAGTCCCGTTCCCCAGGGTACCGTGATCCCCCGCTCCTGAATGGCCGGGTTGGAGCTGGCCTGCATCGTGATGATACGCTGCTTGCGATCAAGGGAAAAGATGCTCGCATGATAATAGCCCAGGATATCTGCCACCAGCTTGACCGTGTCGGAAAAGAGGGTGTCCAGATCAAGGATCGCAGCGACCTTGCGACTCACCTCGGCAATGAGCATGAGCTGATCGCTACGCTCCTGCTCTTTCCGATAGAGGCGAGCGCCATCGAGTCCCAGCGCAATCTGTTCCGCAGACACGGCAAAAGGGGTCTGTTGGCGTCGGCCAAAGGAACGCCGTCGGGGGGACTGGAGCGAGATCGCGCCCAAGAAGCGATCCTGAACCGTCAGGGGGATGTACAGGCCGCTTTGGGGGGTCCCACCCAGGCGCAGCGGCTCGATGGGTGAGCGGTCAAAATCGGGGACGACCAGGATCTGTCGATGCTCCTTGAGCCAATCATAGGCGCCGGGCCCTATCTCGGCGTATTGAGAATCATCGAGTACCTGTCCTCCCTCGACAATCGTTAGAGGGCGGGACTGCCCTCTTCCGGGCTCGATCTGTACTACAAGCGCCGCATGGGGGGTCAGGCGCCGCATATGGGCCGAGATCACGCGATAGAGGGATGTAGGCTCCATACCCGTCTGCAGAACCTGCTGGCTGAGGCCAGTCAGCGAGAGCACATCCCGATACTGCTTGCGGGCGCGGAACCAGCAGGCGAACAGGATGGCGCTGCCGAGGGCTACGAGGCCCAGGATAACAGCCAGAAACCCAGGCAGCGTTAGCGCCGCCAGTGATAGATAGGCGCTCAATCTTGTGGCCATTTCGAGCCAGACTCTCTGCTATACGGTCCGTATACCGAACACCCGGTCCAGTCCAGCCATGCGCAGCACGCGCATTACGCGTTGGGGGATGTTTGTGAGGACGAGTTCACTGCCCTCGTCAGAGGCTTGCCGGTGGGCAAGTAATAGCACTCTGAGGGCGCTACTGCTCACATAGGTGACGTCGCCAAGGTCAAGCACAATCGTGTCTGCGCCGGTATCGAGCAACTGCTGAAGCTGCTGATCCAACTCTGATGCACGCAGGGCGTCATACCGCCCCTCGAGGGCATGATAATGGTTGATATCCTGTGAGGTTGTCATTCGGCTCTGCTAATACGCTTGCGTAAGATGACTTGATTGCCTTTCTCACCATCAGAGTGGAACTCGATCCCGTCTGTTAGCTCTCGCATAAAGAACAGGCCCAGCCCGCCAATGTCTCGGCTTTCTAGCGGCGCCTTGGTATCCGGCACAGGAACCTTGTCTGGATCGAATCGCTTGCCAAAGTCGGTTACCCGTACCACAAAGTCCTTGTTCTCTACCCAGCAGCATATGCGCACCTCACCCGTATCACCGTCATAGGCATGTTCGATCGAGTTGGTGCAGGCCTCGTCGGTGGCCATCTGTATATCATAAACGTCCGCTTCCGCCACGCCAGCCCGGCGCGCGCTCAGCGAAACAAATTCCGAAATTCTGGCTAGCTGTGATAAATCACTATTCACACATAGCTCAAAAGGTGGCATATTGGCCCCTCTGCGCCAATCGGTTAAAAACTTCCAACAGCAAAAGTTGTATCCGGGTAGATCTCGACAAAGGAGAGAATACCCGCCAAGTCGAACACTCCGGCAATATGCTCAGGAACAGCCGCCAGGCGAACATCACCCCGGTTCCACCGCCGACACTCTTTGTAGGCCATCAGAAGGGCGCGAATGGCGGCGCTCGAAAAGAACTGAACGCCGGACATGTCCACGACGATCCGATACACCCCATCATCCATCGACTCTCTAAAGGCCTCTGCCAGCGCAGGCGCGACGCTGCTGTCAAAGCGCCCCTCGAGTTTGATGACGTTACAGCGCTTGAGCTCTTTCGTTTCGATGGTCACGAGTTGCCTCCTGGGCGAACGCTGTTTGCTGTTCGACTCTGCTTTGATTATACCACACCGATCAACCAGTTCCAATCCGAATGTTGACCGTTCCAGTTCACTTTTTCCCGTGGTACCCTGATGGCTCAGGTCTTGAGCCGCGGTCTCCCGATGGCGCGCGCCTCGATGCAGGATCGAACGTATACGTCGCCTCCATAGATGTCGGATACAGGTGCGTGGCTGTGCCTCTCGTGTAGCACGATCCGCACGTCGGCCGCTCCGGCACGTTCGGCCATCTCCCGCGCAATCCGGGCGGCTTCAGAGCGCCCATACGCCAGAGCCTGCTCCAAATCATCCCAGTGACTGCTCCCATTGGGCAGGTGTATGCGATAGCCCTGTTCCTGTTCTTGCGGCAGCACAAGGGCCTCAACTCGCATGATGATGCTGCCCACGATGGCCCCCAGAGCGTTGGCAACGCCGCTGTGCTCTGGAATCTCCAAGCGTCCGCCCAGGAGCTCGGCGGCGCGAGGGAAATAGGTCTCGGCGGGCGCACCGATGCCCACCAACATCGGGCCTAGCACGGGCCGAAAGTGTATCTTTTCGTTGCCGTTGGGGCTCACCAGGCGCGTCAGAGCGGGCGGCGGCAGGGCATCGGTGGACCCATTCCCGTCCTGAACCCACAGCTTTTGCACGACTTCTTGCGCAATCCGGACACTGGTCTGCTCTAGGATGCGTGAGCACAGCTCCTCGGGCTCGATCCCCAGGGCCCGCGCCAGTGCGTTGGCGCCATGCGCCGATGCGCTACGGTTCCAGGCCCTGTAGCGGCCGAGGACATGGGCGGCGTCGGTGGGCGTGAATCCCGAGCGGACCACAATGCCCTCGCGCTCCAGCCGGGTCAGATAGCGCTGGTATAGGCCAGGATAGCGCATGATTTTGCGGAGGGCGCCCATCGAAAGGGGGCCCTGTTCCAGCGCATCGAACAATCTTGCCCCAAAGGGAGGGTGCTCCAGGTCGTCAACCGAGCCACGGCGTTGTAGCAGCAGGAACTCGATCTCGGCCGGGTCGGCCATCGGTTTTCGGACCAGCGCTTCCAACGCATCGCCTGCCTCTGGATAGTGCTCGGCCAGCAGGCAGAGGGGAATAGCGCGCTGTGGGCCGAGAGTCAGCTCGCCCTCGGTCAGACGTACATGGCTGTCGCCCCCGAGCCCGGCGGTGTGAATTTCCACGGCCTCGATCATCGTGCGCCAGCCTCCCACGTGGGCGCCCTGCGTACTCAACACGGGCTGGCCGTCTTCGATAAGTGCAATGTCGGTGGTGGTGCCGCCCATATCCGCGACGACGATGCTCTGCGCACCGCACAGGTGGCGGGCGCCCACGACGCTGGCAGCCGGCCCGGAAAGGATCGTCTCGATGGGCCGAAGCGCTGCCACCTCGACCTGCATCAGCGATCCATCCCCCTTGACCAGCATCAACGGGGCCTCGATTCCTAATGCGTCGAGTGACCTTTGTACCAAACCCACCAGTTCGTGGAGCAGGGGGATCAGGCGGGCGTTGAGAGTCACGGTGGTGGCACGGCGTAACGCATCGAGCTGCTGTGTGAGCTCGTGGCCGCAGGTGCTCGGTAGATGCGTGAGCTCTGCGACAAGCTCTTGCACCGCGAGCTCGTGGGTCGGGTTGCGGGTGCCGAAATAGCCCGAGATGGCAAACGCCTGTACGTGCGGCGCGTGCTCCAATATAGCCAGCCGCGCGGCCTCCAGATCGAGGGCCTCGCTCTCCTCACCATCCATCGTATGCCCGCCGGCGATCAGGGCGTACCTCTGGGTGCCCAGGTCGCGCGCCAGAGTCTCGGGTGGATAGAGCGAGCTATCATAGCCAATCAGGAGCGCACATACGGGGGCTCCATGCCCCTCTACGATGGCGTTGGTGGCGAGGGTGGTGGACAGAGATACCAGGTGGATCTGGTCATTAGCCGAAGCAAGAATGGCCTCCAGCGCCTCCCGAATCCCGACCGTCAGATCGTGCCTGGTGGTGAACGCCTTGGCCGTTGCCAGGACGGTGCCCTGCGTATAATCCACCAGAACGGCATCTGTGTAGGTACCGCCGGCGTCAATGCCTATCGCAAGCTTCATGAGCTCCTAGTCCCCATATGCGGTGTATGCCCGTGCAATTGTCGATCACCTGCCGACTGTCGATCACCTGCCGACTGTCGATCACCTGCCGACGAGCTCGGCGTCTCGCAGAAACTGCTGGGCCACCCGATCCAGCCGTCCCTGTCCCACGTCCAACTGCTGCTCCATCAACGCCAGGCTCCTGGCATCGAGGCTGGCCGTCAGCTCGGCCAGAATACGCTCCATCTCGGGGTATTCGCCGAGCACCGAGGCGTGTACCGTGGGCGCCAGGCTGGAGGCCGGGAAGAAAGCATTGGCGTCCCGCAGGGCGACCAGCGCGCCGTCATAGGGTGAGAGCTCCCTGCCGTAACCGACTGCCACGTGACACCGCTTGTCCAACAGGCCCTGATAGGCGTCGCCATGGTCCATGAAACGCACAAGGCTCTCCTTGAAGCGGAACCGGTACACCCGCTCCAGGCCGCGAATCCCCCAGGGCGTATCATAGAGGTCCTCCGGAACACACAGCGCCAGATTGGGGTCGGTGCGGCTGATATGATGCGCGAGATCGGTGATGCTGGCCAGACGGAGGTCTGCTGCCGTTTCTCGTGCCACGATGAGCGACATACGGGCCGACCAGTTGCAGGGGTTCAGCCAGATGATGCGATTCAGGCGATCCTGCTCCTTGACGCGCCGGAACAGCTCTGTCTCACTGGTGATTGGCTGGTCGTGATTGAGGTGGGCATGCCAGGTGTGGCCCGTCTCTTGCCAGACGAGGCCAACTCGACCGGTCTCTAGGGCCTTGCGGGTCATCCACTCTTCTTGCAGGCCGGTTCTGATCTCTACGGCATAGCCACGGTCGCGCAGAAACTGGGCGGTGAGCTCGGCCAGGAGCTGCTGGCTGGTGCGCGCGTCAGCGGCAATGATGATCGGCTGGTCGGCCCGGCTGGGCGTGGTGCGGCATCCCGCTACCAAGAGAAGGAGCAACCATAGGCCGATTGCTCCCAGCATCCAAGATGACCGTAGACTACTCCTGCATGGGGTATTTGACATAGTGCCCACCTTGCCAAATGGTTGTAAGGACGGTCTCCCCATTCGTGAGTTTACGCACGAGGTCACTGACTGTGACGCCTTGGTGAAAGGGAACACTCAGTGTCAGATGCGCATGCTCGTCAAAGCTATGTTCCTCAATCAAGACCTCGTATTGGGGAAGCAAGTAGATCAGGCTATCATAGAGAGAATAATCAAAGGAGATAGAAGCGCGTTGATGGTAGACCAGCTCGGCCACGGGCAGCTCCTCTAGCGCGGCGCGCACGCAACGGCTGTACGCGCGCACCAGCCCGCCCATGCCCAGCTGGGTGCCGCCAAAATAACGGGTGCCCACGGCCACCACCTCACGCAGGTTTCGTCCCTCTAGTACGGCCAGCATCGGGCGCCCGGCCGTGCCGCCAGGCTCGCCATCGTCCGAGGAGCCAATCTCCGGCTGTGGGAGGCCATTGATGTGATAGGCCCAGGCGTAATGGTTGGCGTCAGGGTGCGCCTGACGCACTGTCTCGACAAAGGCCCTGGCCTCTTTGACCGACTTGGCACGCCCCACGGTTCCCACAAAAGCGGAACCCTTGACGATGATCTCGGTCTCTGCCGTGCCATTTGGGACAAGATATCTTAGGTCTTGGGCAAGCGGACTTATCATGATGAATCCTTCAAGCCGCAGCTGACCGAGTCAGAAGGGGCAATGGTAGCAGAAGCAAAATCGGGCTCGGGCAACTCTCCTACCTTGCGGGCGAAAAGCAGATAGCCTGTGTGACCGACCATCGTATCCTCAGGGCGCAACCTGCCGGGCACTGGTTTATAGTGTCGTAGCAGTACCTCGAGGACCTCTATCGCGATAAAGGGGCCGCGGCGCAAATCCTCGAGCAGAATCACGATCTGGTTGGTCGTAGGAACGAGCACACCCAAGTGGCCGCCATCGGCCAATGCCTCGACCACTTGCGGCATATAGTCCCAGGGCTCGCGGACATCCAAAAAGAGGGCGTCCACATCCTGATGCGTGAACCCATCGGCAATATCGCGCTCGACAAACTCGACTACGTCATCAAGGCCCACCCGCTCCACATTGCGACGGGCAACCTTGATCATCTCTGGGCGCGTCTCATAAGAATAGACGGCCCCATCAGGAGCTACAGCATTGGCAAGGCCCATCGCAAGGGCGCCACTGCCGGTGCCTGCCTCGATCACGCGCCGCCCAGAGCGCAGATCCAGCTTGAGCAGGATCTGACCGATCTCCTTCGGGTAGATGATCTGGGTCACGCGCTTGAGCGCCATCAGCTCATCGTGGATCGAGGGGCGCATCAGGTAGTATACCTCATGCAGGTGGGTGAGAACAGGTCTGCCGTAGGCGGCTCCGATCATGGCATCATGCTCTATGATGCCCTTGTGCGTGTGAAAGCGATCTCCGCGCCGCAGATCAACAAAAAACCGCCGGCCGCGCTCTGAGAGCAGCAGCACGCGGTCGCCGGTCTGGGCAAAAGGCACAGGGCTCTCCCTTGGGATGCAAAACCAGTCAAACGATTGGAACAAACGCAATGTACCGAACACTTGGATTATAGGCCCGACCATGCCAGGTCGCAAGTCGCGCGGCCTGACATGGGGCAGATGAATGCCCTTTTGTGGGCGCGACATATGTCAAGAATGGGTTCCGGGCGAGGTTGTCAGAAGCGCGTCAACATGCGGAGCGCGCGGGGCACCACCTCGATCTCGATCTGGTGCGCGTGGTCGATCAGGATTTCGCCATCCACATGCAGGTGGAGTGGATCTTTCGAGCGAATCTCGACTTTGCGGGCCTTGCTGGTGGAAACCGCAGGGTGGTTCAGGTGGGTGCCGCGCATAAAGCGGGGGACCATGCGCAGCATCTCGAACCGCGACACGGCGCGAGCGATCACGACGTCCAGCTTGCCATCGTCGAAAAGGGCATCGGGGGCCAGATGAAAGCTGCCTCCCTCGCGCGGGCCATTGCAGATGGTGAGCATGAGAGCGTCCAACTCTTGCACCTCACCATCCAGGACAAGCTCGACGCGTGGGATCTTCATGCTGACAAAGATAGTCCGCAGAACGGCCGGCAGATACAGGAGGACGCCCCGCAGATGCTTGATCTTGCGTGTCTCGATGACGACCATGCCATCAAACCCGATGCCTACCGAGTTGTCAAAGTAGCGCTGCAGTGAGCCATCGATCGTGAGAAGGCCCAAGTCCACGACCTGGGTGTGTCCGTTGGCGATCACCTCACACGCCTCATGGATGTCGGTAGGCGTGCCGTTCATGACGGCAAAATCATTGCCGGAGCCGGCAGGAATACAGGCCAGCGTGCCTGTGGGGTGGCCGTTGACCTGAGCCATCATGCCGTTGATGACCTCGTGGGTGGTGCCGTCGCCGCCCACAGCGACAATGGTGTCGTACCCCTGCGTGGAAGCCAGGCTCGCGACCTCGATGGCATCTCCGATACCTCGCGTTTGCACAAGATCGAAAGCGAGCCCCGAGCGTCGCAGACAGCGCTCGATGGTGGGGATGATCGTGGCACCGTAGCCTTTGCCCGCATTGGGGTTCACGATGACCATAGTCTTGGGCATGCGACAATACTCCTGGCGCATAGATGGACACCATATAGTCTACAAGGGAAACACGATTCAACCAAAAAGGATGCGAAAAGGGTAGATCAGGCAGATAGATGCCGCGCTCGCTCCTGCCAAGCGCGGCACCGAGGGAGCAAGCTATGAGAGGCGGCGAATCACGCCAATGACCTTGCCCTGGATGTCGAGATTGCGCGGGTGGACATAGATCGGGTCCATGGTCGGGTTGGCGGGCTGCAGACGCACCATCGTGCGTCCGGGCTCCCAGTGGAATCGCTTGAGGGTGGTGGCCTTTTCCTCACGGAGCCAGGCCGCCACCATATCACCGTTCTCGGCCGTCTGTTGGTGCCGTATCAGGACAATGTCGCCGTCGTGAATCAGGGCGTCGATCATCGAGTCGCCGCGCACCTGGAGCGCATAGACATCGCGTGGGTTCCCTACGACGTCGCTGGATACACGGATTGCCTCTGCATCGGCCAGAGATACATTGGAATCATAGACCGGCAGCGGCTCACCGGCGGCGATGGCGCCCAGCAAGGGAAGGGACAGGAGTTCGCTCCAACTTGCCTCATCGGTGGAGCCACTGTCGCCAGTATCGGCCTCGTTGGAAACCAGCCGCAAACCGCGCGAGACGTCGCGATCTCGCATCAAGAACCCCTTGCGCTCCAACGCATTGAGGTTGTAGCTCACTACCGAGGTCGAACTGATGCCCACGCTCTCCCCGATCTCACGTATGGTGGGCGGATATCCGTACTCTTCTGTGTACTCTTGGATGACCTGCAGAATCTTGCGCTGCCGTTCAGAGAGCTTGGGTTGCGTTGTCATCGGTGTGGCATTCCTTTCGCATGGCTTGCTTCGGTTGCATTATACCGGGAACATATGTTCTATGTCAAGTATGAGATTTTCATACGTCCCACAATCAGGGGGCTCTATGGGTCGTAATAGCCGAGAGCCTCTTTTTGCGGTGCCACGGCATGTTGACAACTGGTCTGGATCGCTGTATGCTAACGGTACCCCACCGGGGTAATTCTCATACAGATCATACCGTTACAAGGAGCAGCATGACAGAATCCCAGATCAAGTTGTTCGCTGAGGACATTTCTTGCGAGCATTGCGCCATGGCGATCCGGCGGGAGCTTCAGGATGCAGAGGGTGTTCGCGTCGTGGATGTGGACGTGTCTGCCAAGACTGTGACTCTTGAATACGATGATGAGGTCGCGCTGGCCCGCGCCATGGAGCTCTTACGTGACATCGGCTATCCTGCCGAGCGGTCGGTCGAATAGCCAGGCCGCACGTCACGGCCCTGTCTCTTGATCACCGCCCGAGTTTGGAACGCAGGGGCGCGGGGTGTAGAATCGGACAAGTCGCAAAAGGCACGCCTGGCCGCACACTGAGGAGGCTTTTGATCCGATGCAAAGAATCAGCTGGGTGATACTCAGCATGCTCTTGTTCGCCATGGTGATTCTGGCCGGTTGTGCTACGGGCCAGCCCCCCGCCGCCGCGCCACCGGTGACGCCCGAGTCCTACGGACCTGCGGAGCCCCCCGCGGCGCCGGATGAGGCCGATACGCCCACAGCCCCTTCCCAGAATGAGCCGATTGTCAAGGGAATGGAGGCGCCCGATTTCACATTGGTCGACCTGGATGGCGTCGAGCGTTCGCTGACCGACTATCGGGGTCAGGTGGTGATGCTCAACTTTTGGGCCAGTTGGTGCGGGTTCTGCCGCGCCGAGATTCCGGACATGAATGCGGTCTATGCCGATCTCGCCGACCAGGGCTTTGAGATCGTTGCCGTGAACCTGGGCGAAGATCCTGACCACCTACGCCAGTTTGCCGCCGAATACGAGATAGAGTTTCCTGTCCTGACGGATGTCGACGGCCTGACGGTGCCCCTGTATATGATCCGGAGCATTCCCACCAGTTACTTTTTGGACCATGACGGTGTGGTGCAGGTAATCTATGGCGGGGCGATCCCCGAGGATACCTTGCGTAGCATCGTGCAGTCACTGCTAGAACAGTAGGGTACACGCATGAGAACACCCTCTATGGAGCACGAGAAGGCACCTGCCAAGGAAACTCTCTCTTCGGAGCGAATGACCCAGGTCATAGCCCGTCTGATGCGCGCTCTCAGCCGCCACTGGCTGGCTGTAGCCAGTGTGGGGCTGGGGCTATTCATCGGCCTGCCGCTGTTGGCGCCTGTGCTCATGGCAGCCGGCTGGGAGCGCCTTGGGCAGGCCATCCACACGCTATTCTATATTACCTGTCACCAACTCCCCGAGCGCTCCTATTTTCTATTTGGTCCACAGTGGATCTACTCTCGTGCCGAACTGGTGGCGCTGGCGGGTGAGCCCGTGTCGCTCCGCTGGATCGGGAATGCGCAGGTGGGGTACAAGATAGCGGTGTGCCAGCGTGATGTGGCCATTTATGGTGGGTGGTTCCTGTGGGGCATGCTCTATGGCTTGGTGCGCCACTGGCTCAAGCCAATCTCGGTGCGTACCTTTGTCCTGATGCTGGTGCCCATGGCCATCGATGGCGGCGGCCAGATGGTGGGCCTCTGGTCGAGCACCTGGCTGACACGTGCGATCACCGGCCTGCTCTTTGGGCTGGCGGTTGTGTTGCTCGCCTATCCCTACCTCGAGCAGGGTATGCATGACATGCATCATGAGGCGGAACAGATGCTGGCTGAGGGTGGACGGGCGTGAGCGTCAGCGAGCTCTCCGTGGGCCTCGCCCTGGGAGCGGGCTTGCTCTCTTTCTTTTCCCCCTGCGTGCTGCCCATGGTCCCCGTCTATCTTGGTTACCTGGCCGGTGGACCCATCGCCGATCTGGAGCCTCGGGGCCGGCAGAGGCTCGTGTTGCATGCTCTCCTGTTCATCCTCGGTTTTGGCGTCGTATTCGTCTCGCTGGGCATCGCGGCGGGCCTCGTGGGACAGCTCCTGATGCGCCATCTCTCGACCATCGTGACCGTAGGTGGTCTGCTGCTCATCGTTCTGGGCATGCACATGGCCGGGTTGATCCGAGTGCCCTGGCTGAACACGCAGAAGAAACTGATGGGAGGGCGTCCCAACGCCAACCTGGGGGGATCATTTCTGCTGGGGTTCGTTTTCGCCGCGGGTTGGTCGCCCTGCGTGGGCCCGGTGTTGGGGGGCATTCTCTTGCTGGCCGCCGATGCCCAGACGGCCGCACAGGGGGGGTTGCTCCTGGGCATTTATACCCTGGGCATGGGTGTGCCCTTTGTGGCGGTAGCCGCCGCCCTGGGGGGCATGCTCCCGTTGGCCCGGCGCATGAACCGGTACACGCGTCATGTTTCGGTCATCGGAGGCGTGCTGCTCATCGCACTGGGCTTTTCGATGATCACGGGTCTATATGGCACCCTTTTTGGCGCTCTGCCCAATGGATTCTAGAGGGCGCGCCCACATGCCTGAGGCAGGCGAGCAGCGGAGGGCCGGAACCGGCTGGCGGTCCGATGCACGGGAGCTGTATCGGCGCATCCAGCGCCTGGTAACCGGCCTTGTCTGGTGGGAGCGCACCTACCATGAAGATGGGCTCGCCACCGAGCACACCTGCGCGTTTCTGCAGGAGGAACGTTTCCGGAGGGCCTACGAGCTGGGTCGGGCGACCGGCTCCTTTCGCGGGCGGGAGATCCGCTGGCGCGTGCATGTGGCCTGTTGGGCGGCGGCCCACGCGGCCCGGTTGGAGGGCGATTTCGTCGAGTGCGGCGTGTATCGTGGCGGGCTCGCCCGGGCCATCGTAGACTATGTGGGCTTGTGCGATCTGAACAAGTCATTCTACCTCTTTGACACCTTCGAGGGCATTCCGGAGGCGTCCATCAGTCGGGACGAGCGCGAGCTGGGGCGACGGCCGGGCGAGTACGAAGAGTGCTATGCTGCCGTATGTGAGACGTTTCGCAGCTTTGCCAATGTGCACGTCGTGCGGGGCGTCGTTCCTGAGGTACTCTCCCAAGTCGAGATCGAGCGGGTGGCCTATCTCTCGTTGGACATGAATGTGTACCAGCCCGAAATCGCAGCCGTCGAGTACTTTTGGCCCAGGATGACATCGGGGGGGATCATCCTGCTTGACGACTATGGGTTTCGACCCCATGGACTGCAAAAGGCCGCTATGGACGCTTTTGCGCGCCAGCGAGATACCGAGATTCTTTCGATGCCCACAGGCCAGGGTCTCCTGGTAAAGCCCTGATCCTTGATGAGCATGTTTTTGACCCCCTCATACCCCAATGCCAAGCAATGCCCTGCCTGCGATAGCGACAACACCGATGCAGAGCTGGCTCTGTATGACTGGGCCTATACGCGCGAGGGGCCCTTTGCCTATTCGCGTTGCAACGATTGCGGAGCGCTCTATGCCACCGAGGAACTATCTCCCGCCGCCCTTGAGCGCTACTATCCCCGTCACTATGCCGCCTATGTCGACGACGCAGCGTTCGGATTGATTCGTGGAACCGCGCACCGGGTGGGGATGGCCAAACGGTGTAGAACCATCGAGCAGCTATGCCAGGGCGGTCGCCTCCTGGATATCGGGTGCGGAGCGGGAGCCTTTTTGAGGGCGATGCAGGCACGTGGCCCGTGGAACGTTATCGGGCTGGAGCGCGACCAGAAAGCGGTCAAGCTCGCTCGAGATAGCGGGTTGGATGTGCATTGGGGCGACATTGCCACCTCCAACTTGGCTGGTGCGTTCGATGTCATCACCCTCTGGGACGTGATCGAGCACCTGGAACGACCCAGGGACATTCTGCGCCGGATCGCTGGCTGGCTGGCTGTTGATGGCTGGTTGATCCTGCGAACGCCTGATGCGGCCAGTCGGCAGGCGCGCTGGTTCGGCGCCCGGTGGGCGGGCTATGACCCGCCACGCCATCGGGTCATTTACTCCTTCGGTGCACTAGAGATCCTGGCGCGGCGATGCGGGCTGGCGCTCTGGCAGGTTCCAGGCCCACAAGGCAGTAGCGCGCTGGCGAGCCTTAGCATGCGGAATCTGGCTCTAGCGCACGAGTGGCCTCATTGGCTGGCTGAGTCACAGATTCATCCTCTGGTCCAGATAGCGTGGTGGCCCGCCTGCGCTTTCTGGGATGCGATAGAGGGGGGCGCTGAGCTGGTTGTCGCCGCAAAACGCCTGGGAACGACAAATCACCCATATGGGTGATTGATCAGAGACGCCACACATGCTATTCTGTCGCTAGAAGCCGGAACCGGGTTAGGCTCGTGATGTTCACAATCATGCATGGAGGTACAGATCGATGAAACGAACGATGGTAATAGTTACGATTCTCTTGTTGGCTTTGGGGCTATTGGGGGCAACCAGCGTCGCTGCCAGCACAGAGTACGACTCGACGATCAACATCCGCAACATGGAGAACGAGACAGCCAACGTCGTGATTCAGTTCTATAACCTGGCCGGAGATCACCTGGCTACTGCTGACGTTGCTCTGCAGATCCCGCCGCAGACCATGGCCTATTACTTTGTCCTACAGAACGATAATCTGCCAGTGGACTTTCGAGGCTCGGCTGTGGTCGCTTCTGACAGAGAACTGGTGATCGTTCACAACCTGCGGATAAACCTGGGCGAGCAGGGAGCCTCCACCAGCGGATTCGACCAGGGCGCCGCCGTGGTGCAGTTGCCTCTGATCATGCGCAACAACGGCGGTTACACCACCTGGTTTAGCGTCCAGAACGCCGGTATGGCCGCAGCCGAAGTTCGGGTCGAGTTCTTTGCGGGCGCTGACTGGGGCAATGACTGGGTGTGGGTCAATCCTGCCGATCAGACCAACACGGTCACCATTCAACCCGGCGCGGCTTACTATTTCCACCAGGCCGACATGCCACAGCTCGGCGAGCGGTTTGTGGGCTCGGCGATCGTTACTGCTTTGAATGACCAGCCGCTGGTCTCGTCCGTCATCCAGGAGGGCCCGGCCGGGTTGTTCGCTTATGATGGGTTTACCACATCAGGCTCAGCCACGGTCACAGTCCCCCTCTTCCAGTACTATAATGCTGGGTATCAGTCCTCGGTCCAGGTACAGAACGTGGGTGATACTGCCACCCAAGTGACACTGACCTATATGCCAGGCCCAGGCTTGGCTGGCAACGCCTGCACCGAGACCCACATGATTGAGGCTGACGCATCCGAGATCTTTGGCTTTTTCTCCTTTATCCAGGACACGGCCTATAGCGACTGCTATACGCAGAATCCAGGTACGCCCTTTGTTGGTTCAGTCTTTGTTTCGGCCAATACCGCGAATCAGCCGCTGATGGGTGTTGTCAACCAGATGAACAGCGCCACCATCAAATCAGGCGCCTATAATGCGTTTGATCCAGCAGAGGCCACGGCGTGTGTAGCTGCGCCGATCATCATGGATAACAACAGCAACTACTGGACTTCGCTCCAGATCATGAACATCGGTGCTGAGGCCACAACCGTAACAGTCGAGTACTCGGAGTATCAAGGCCACACGCCGTCCGATGATGTCTTGACTCTTCAGCCGAATGAGATGGGTGCTCTGTTGCATCTGGATCAGTTGGGCCCTGCGCCGGGGCAGACCTATATCGGGTCGGCATTGGCCTGTGCCACGGGTAACGCGCCGATTGTCGGCGTCGTGAACCAGTTCAATGCTCTGGCGGCAGGGGATACGTTGTTCGTGTACAACGCATTCAACGTGCCAAACTAGTGATGTCTTGATCGGTATCTCATTGCGAGGGGTTGCCTCTGGGCAGCCCCTCTTTTACGCCGCTGATAGTTGAGGAGATAGTATGCTACCCAAGATCTGTCTGGCCGCTCTGTTGCTCGTTGCCGTGCTGTTGGCGGGCTGTTCGACCGGAGCCGAGCCCACGCCTGTACCCGAGCTGGTTGATGCTACCGCAGTCCCTGCGGTGTCGCCTCCGGAAGCAGCGTATCCAGAGCCGGGCTATCCGGAACCGCCAGCTGCCCTACTCTCCGAAGCGTATCCCGGTGTGGATATTCTGGCAATCCAGCAGGCTACGCGCGAAGCACTGCCTACGCTGACGCCTCCTGACGACCCTGCCCCCGGCAGGGGCAATCTGATGGGGCAGATCGAGCGTGAGAGTGACATCCGCCCTCGAGAGCCGCTGGCCGGTTGGACCCTGCTCCTGGCCGAGGTGCATCGCGACGTGTCGGGCAACATATCGCCCATCGCCAGTGTCATCGAGGGTATGGCGCCCTCTACGGTCACCGACCGCGACGGACACTTTGCCTTTGTCGATGTGGAGCCGGGGCTGTATGCTCTGGTTATCAGGCATCCCTTGAACATGGTTCTCGCTCGTGACATCCGAACAGAGCAGGACGTTGTGGTTGAGATCATCGCCGACGAGACCGTTGTCGAGCCTTTGACCGTCGTTACCGTCTCTGACTGATTTAGGGAGAGCAACCGCTGAGGATCTGTCTCGCGAACTTGGACTATATCCCCTATAGGGGCTCGGGCCTTGCCGTGTATGGCGAAACATTGGCCTCGGGTCTTGCGGAGCAGGGGCATGCTATGACGGTGGTCACCCAGTATCGCCGCGGCAGTCGCCGTCATGAAGCTATGGGCCCCATCGAGGTGCATCGCGTAGGGACGGGACGCGGCGATTGGGTGGGTTTCTCCTGGGCCGCCGGCCCGTATCTCGCTCGTCTGCAGGCTAAAGAGCCCTTTGATGTCATCCATTTTGCCGATGTTCACTTTGCTTGGCGCTTTCGTGGGCCCTATGTCGCCAGCCTGATGCAATCGTTTCGGCAACGCCTCACCAGCGACGGGGGGCGGCCCTATGGTAGCGGAACCCCGGGCAGGCTGTGGAAGAGCCTGTACTATCGCGGGGCGCGAGCCGTGGCCGAGCGGCCCAGCCTGGGTCGCGCCCGGCACCTGATTGCCGTGAGCCAAGCCACCGCCGACGAGTTCATCAAGAGCTATCATATCTCTGGCGATCAAGTGACCTGCATACCCATCGGCATCGACCTGAACCATCTTCGGCCTACGGACCCCGGGCCCCTCCGGCAGCAGCTCGGCCTTACCGATGAGCGAGTACTGCTCTTTGTCGGCTTTTGCTCGGCGCGCAAGGGTCTGGAGTATCTGGCTCGAGCAATGCACGAGGTGCCTGATGATGTACGCCTGGTCGTTGTGGGAAAGTGGGACGCCGCCTATCATGAGCGCGTGGTGCAGGCCCTGGGCTCGCGACGGCACCAGTTGATCGAGGCGGGCTATGTCGCTGATGAACAGCTCCCCGCCTACTATAGCCTGGCTGATATCTTTGTGCTGCCCAGCCTGCTGGAAGGTTTCGGCATCCCCATCAGCGAGGCGTTGGCCTGCGGCACTCCCGTCGTTACCACCAGCGCCGGAGCCAGCGCCGAGACGGCCGGCCCTGGTGCGGTGGTGGTGCCGCCCCGCGATGCCCTCGCTCTGGCCGCCGCCATTCGCCAACTCCTTGACGCGCCCGAGGAGCGGCGCCGACTGGGCGCTGCCGGACAGGCCTGGGCCCACGAGCGTTATTCGGTCACTGCCATGGTTTCGGCCCACGAGGAGATATACCGGCGCTTTGCCTCGGCTTGAGCGGCGCCTCTCGCTCCTGTCAATCCTCGGACCTGTTGTGCAGCCGCGTGAGATTGACAGAGGTTATCGCTCGTGGCTACAATCTATCTGAGAAGGCCATCGTCGGGGATGGCCCCGGGTTGTTGCTATAGAGTGGCCCGTACTGAGAAGGGAGCGTTCATGAACGGCGCACAAGCATTGGTAGCCCTACTACAGCGGATGCAGGTCCCCTTTATCGCGGCACTGTGTGGCAATGGGCTCGACCCGTTGTTGATCGCAGCCGATGAGGCTGGCCTGCCCGTCATCGATACGCGCAATGAGCAGGCCGCAGCCTATATGGCCGATGCCTATGCGCGGCTCACCGGTCGCCTGGGCGTCTGCGCCGTGAGCAGCGGCGTGGCCCATGTCAATGCGTTGGCTGGTGTAACCAACGCTCACTACGACGGCGCTCCCGTCCTGCTAATCTCGGGCGCCAGCTCGTCCGAGACTCTGGGCCGCGGTGGCTTTCAGGACCTGGATCAGGTGGCCCTGGCGGCGCCGATCACCAAGCATGCCGAGTTGGTCACAGAAGCAGCGCGGGTACCTCTGGCCGTTCGCGCGGCCGTCGGCGCTGCCGGCGGGGGGCGTCCCGGCCCGGTGCATCTGACGATCAGCGTAGACGCGCTGGCTGGCGAGGTGCCGGATGAGGCGGTCGAGCGAGGTGGTCGTCTAACGGGCGCTGCAACGGCCCGGGCGGCCGGCGATCCCGCCGAAATGGCTCACGCCCTGGCACTTTTGGCCAATGCGCGCCGCCCCATCATTGTGGCCGGCAGTTGCGTATTCTATGCCCAGGCAGGCAAGGCGCTCCATAGCTTTGCTACGCAAAGCGCTACCCCTGTTGTGACGCCCATCTGGGATCGGGGTGTCGTGGATAGCGAGTGGAGCACCTATATGGGCGTGGTCGGTGCTGCCAGCGGCGAGCCCGAGCTCCTTACCCAGGCCGACCTTGTTCTCATCCTTGGTGCCTCCATAGACTATCGCGTTCATTACCTCGACTCGCCACCTCTGCGCCGCGACGTCAAGGTCGTTCGTGTGCAGGCTGATGCGCGCCACCTGTACCAGGGGGTTCTGCCAGATGTGGCCATTCTGGGCGATGCGGCCACCGTCTTGGACCATTGGAGCGACATGTGGGCGGCGGGCGATCTGGCGCCTCATTCGGGCTGGCTGGAGGAGGCGCGAGAGATCTGCGATCGCTTTTACCAGCGATGGTGGAACGATGCGGCGCCTGATCCTACAGGCCTGATGAATGGTGGAGACCTGGTGGAGGCGCTCGAGGCAGCTCTGATGCAGTGGGAGCCAGAGCCGGTACTGTTGATCGATGGCGGCAATATCGGCCAGTGGGCACACATGCGCCTGGCCAGTCGCCGTTATCCTACTCACTGGCTCACCTGTGGCGCAAGCGGCGTTGTAGGATGGGGCGTGCCGGGAGCCATGGCGGCGCGGCTGGCCGAGCCCAATCGGCCTGTAGTGCTACTCAGCGGTGACGGCTCGTTGGGCTTTGGCCTGGTCGAGTTCGAGAGCGCCGCACGCCAGGGGCTGCCGTTCGTGTGTGTGGTGGCCGATGATTGTGCTTGGGGCATTGTGGCCACCGGTCAGGAGCGGCGCTGTGGGCGACGACTTGCCGCCGACTTGGGGCCCGCTGACTATGTCGGAGTGGCACAGTCGCTGGGCGCCCGGGGCGTGCGCGCCGAGACGCCCCAGGCGCTGCAAGAAGCCATCTGCAAGGCGATAGAGGAACGTCTGCCGACGCTCATTCAGGTGCCCATCGCCTGTGGCGGCCCGGCCGACCAGCCGGATATGTAGACAAGAGCGCGAGCCCCCCGATGGGGCTTGCGACCTGACTGATAGAGGTACGCTATGGAGCAGGATATCCTTCTGCTGCTCTCTATATTGAGTGTAACGATACTGTTGCTTGTTTGGGAAGCGGTGCGCATCGATCTCGTAGCCATGCTGGCCATGCTGGCCCTGGCGTGGACGGGCCTGTTGACGCCGCAAGAAGCTATCTCTGGTTTCTCGAGCAATGCTGTGCTCGCCATTGTGGCCGTGATGATCATGGGCGAGGGAGCTGCGCGGACCGGGCTGATGGCGCGCCTGGCGCGGCTGATCATCGGAATAGCAGGCAACACCAGACGGCGCCTCATGGTCATGTCCTCATTGGCCGTTGGCTTGCTCTCTGCCTTTGTGCAGAATGTGGGTGCTGCGGCGCTATTCCTGCCGGCCCTCTTGAACATCTCTCGTCGAGAACGGATCCCCGCCTCGGATCTTGTCATGCCCGTCGGATTCAGCGCGCTTCTCGGCGGCCTCCTTACGATGGTGGGCTGCACGCCGCTCATCATCTTGAATGATCTCCTACCCGGCGCCGGCCTCGAACCGTTCGGGCTCTTTGCCGTCACCCCCATCGGGCTGATATTGCTTCTTTCAGGGATCGCATACTCCTTTCTCTTTAGACGATGGATCTTGCCTCGCTCCGCCGATGATGAGGCGAGCTCGCCGCAACAAAGCTTGATGGAAACCTGGCGGATTGACTATGACATCTACCACTACGCGATACCTGAGGGCAGTCCTCTCACGGGGCTCATACCGGAGGAGGCCAGGCTCTGGGAAGAGTACAGCCTGAATGTGTTGGCCCTCTCTGAGAACGAAACGATCTATTACGCGCCCTGGCGTAGGACGGTATTTGAGGCCGGCCAAGACCTGGCCCTGTTGGGCGATCCCAATGCCATCCGGCGCTTTGCCGATGATTACGGGCTCGTATCGATTTCGAGCCTGGACGAGTTTCGCCGCCTACAAGATCCTGGCGTCGCCGGATTCGTCGAGGTGATTGTGCCGCCGCGTTCTACACTGGTAGGCAAGACCTTGCGGGAGTATGGGTTCCGCAGGCACTGGGAAGCCGAGCCACTGATATACTTTTCGAGCGGAGAAGAGATCCGTAGTGACTTTTCCGATCGCGAGATCCGGGCGGGGGATCTGTTTGTCGTTCACGGCCTCTGGGAGCATATCTTGGCCATGCGAGAGAGCGATGATCTGGTGGTGACTACGAGGCTCGATGTCAAGCGCCGTCGCCCCGGCAAGGCCCGCCTAGCCGCCATCTGCTTTGTGGCCGCGATCATCCTGTCGCTGACGGGGGTGCCTATCTCGCTGGCGTTCCTTACCGGCGCCATTGTCATGGTACTCACCGGTGTACTGGACATGGAGCAGGCCTATCGAGCCGTCGAATGGAAGGTCGTATTTCTGATCGCCGGCCTCATTCCTCTGGGGCTCGCCATGGAGCAGACCGGCACGGCGGTCTTTATCGCCGAGGCCGTCATGGGCGTGGTAGAGGGACAGCATCCTCTCTTTTTCGTTGCGGGCATCGCCCTGCTGGCAACGTTGTTTACTCTGGTCATGTCCAACGTAGCTGCTGTTATCGTTCTAGCTCCCTTGGTGATCAGTCTGGCAGAGATGGGGGGGTTGGATGCTCGCATTCTCGTGCTCCTTACGGCCGTCAGCACCGAGAACTCGTTCATCCTGCCCACCCATCAGGTGAACGCGCTGTTGATGACGGCCGGGGGTTACACCAGCAGGGATTACGTGCGAGCCGGAAGCGGGATGACCGCGCTCTTTTTATTGATCGTTACACTCGTGTTCTACTTGGGTTATTTTTAATTTGTTGACATACTATATGTAGAAGGGAGAGAGCCATGTTACTCGAACACTTTTTTACGCCCAAGATTGCCCATAGTTCGTATCTGCTGGCGGGCAAGGAGACATGCGCCATCATAGATCCGCGGCGCGATGTCGAGGTGTATATTCAGACTGCCCTCGAGAAGGGTCTGCGCATTACACACATTATCGAGACGCATCTCCATGCTGATTTCATCTCTGGTAACAGGGAACTGGCCGACCGGACGGGGGCCACGATCTATGCGCCGGCTGCGGCCCAGTGCGAGTTCGATCATGTTCCTCTGTCGGAAGGTGACACGGTTGAGATCGAGCATATACGAATGGATGTGCTCGAGACTCCCGGCCACTCTCCGGAGCATGCCAGCTATCTGGTGACCGACACGAATCGTAGCGATGATCCTGTCGGGGTCTTTACCGGAGATACGCTCTTTGTGGGGGACGTAGGCAGGCCTGACATCTTTCCTGAGCGAGCCCAGGAGTTGGCCGATGCTCTGTATCACAGCCTGCGTGACAAACTCTTGCAATTGGACGATCATGTCGAGGTGTACCCCGCGCATGGGGCGGGCTCCCTGTGCGGGCGCGCCATGGGAGCCAAATATACGACTACCATTGGCTATGAGCGCCGCAATAGCGACCCCCTCCAGATCACCGACAAGGCCGAGTTCATTAACTCGATGACGACCAACATGCCTTCGGCTCCGGACCATTTCCACCGTTGTGGCGACGTAAACCGCGCCGGGCCGAGGCTTCTCTCAGAGTTGCCCCACCTCGAGCCTGTCCCGCCAGAAGCCTTTCAGGACAAGCTGGCAAATGGTGACCTGGTGGCCCTCGATGTACGCAGCTATGACGCCTTTGCGGCACAGCACGTACCCAACGTCTGGTCGATTGACATGGCCGCCAATCTACCCACCTTTGCCGGATGGGTGCTCCCGCCTGACAGGGACATCCTGCTTGTCGCAGATGATGTCGATCAAGCGGAAAAAGCCAGGGTTTGGCTGAGGCGCGTTGGGCTAGATCGTGTGATCGGCTACCTGCATGGCGGTATGAGCGCCTGGGCCGCCAAAGGCCTGGAAATTGCGCAGGTCAATTTGATCTCCGTAGAGGACCTGCATGAACAGGTTACAGGGGAAGATCGCCTGGTACTGGTGGATGTGCGCACAGAGCAGGAGTATGCCGAGCGTCACATCGAGGGCGCCGTCAATATTCCGGCCCCTGAGATGCGGACCCGCTATCGGGAGTTGGACCCTGCCCAACCGACCTATCTGGTCTGCGGCGGGGGACTCCGATCGGCGATGGCTGCCAGCATGCTCCAACAGAGAGGCTTTGAGCAGGTGACCAATGTCTCTGGGGGGATGGCGGGCTATAGCGCGGCCGGTTACAGCAAGCGCTGTGAGGTCTGCATGAACCCCCATGGGCCCAAAGCCCGAGCGTTCTAGAGCAAGTCTTTTGGATAGCAGGGAGGAAAGGTAAATGGAATGGCTTACAGCCGTGCGTTGGTCGCCCTATGTTGCCGGTATCGGCATAGGGGTGTTGAGCTGGTTGACGTTTCTGATCTCGAAAAAGCCGCTGGGCTGCTCGACGGCCTTTGCCAGTTCCAGTGGCATGATCCGACAAGCATTCGAGGGCAAGGCAACGGCGCTGCAGCCCTACTATGACAGGATCGGCCTCAGCGTCGACTGGCAATGGATGTTGGTGCTGGGCGTCGTCATAGGCTCTTTTTTGTCTGCGCTGTTGTCCGGCGATTTCGAGTTGTTGTGGGTTCCGGAACGGTGGCTCGTAGCCTTTGGCCCAGCAGTCCTCCCCCGGCTGCTGACGGCCCTGGTAGGGGGTATCTTTATGGGATTTGGCGCACGTTGGGCTGATGGTTGCACGAGCGGCCATGGGATCAGCGGCGCTCTGCAGCTCTCGGTGGCAAGCTGGATCTCGGCCATCTTCTTCTTCATCGGAGGCATTATCACCGCCTACCTGATCTTTGGTCTCTTTTAGAGGAGTAGCAAGATGACACAACAAAAAGCAGACACTGGCACGGCCCCCCGTTCCGAGCTGCTATGGGGTCTGATATTTGGTTTGGCTTTTGGTTTTCTCCTGCAAAAGGGCGGTGTTACCAAGTATGATGTGATCATTGCCCAGCTCTTGCTTGAGGACTTTACAGTGGTCAAGGTGATGCTCTCGGCCGTCGTTACCGGGATGTTGGGCATCTATCTGATGAAGCATCTGGGATGGGTTGAGCTCAGAACCAAGTCGGGCTCGCTGGGCATGAATGTCATAGGCGGGCTGCTATTTGGCGTTGGGTTTGCGGTGTTGGGCTACTGCCCCGGTACCCTGGCGGGCGCGGTTGGCAACGGTTACCTGGATGCTCTGGTAGGTGGAATCCTGGGCATTCTCCTGGGTGCGGGCCTCTTTGCCGAGCTCTACCCCAAGCTGCGGGGCGGCGTCCTCCGTCTGGGCGAGTTCGGTAATATCACTTTGCCAGATGTTCTCAATGTCAATGAGTGGGTGGTGGTCATTCCCGCGTCAGCAATCCTGATTCTGCTCATGGTCTGGCTTGAGCGGGCCGGGTTGTAGTTGAAAGTGGAGGTCGGAGCGATGGAACAGCATATTGTCGCGACCAAGGGGGAACGCCAGTGGCAGGGTATCCCCAGCATCGAGCGTGCCGGCAATGGGCGCCTCTGGTGCGCGTTCTTTAGTGGCGGGCCCCGTGAGCCGCACGTAGACAACGAGATCCTGATCACGAGCAGCACCGACAAAGGGGCGACTTGGTCGGCGCCCGCGGCCATCATCTCGCCCGCAGGTACCACGCGGGCCTATGATCCCTGTCTCTGGCACGATCCGACAGGCCGACTGTGGCTGTTCTACAATCTGGCAAGCCGTAACGAGGGCTTTTTTACGCTCTGGGCTATGACCGCTACAAACTCGGAGGAGGCGGATCCGATCTGGAGCGCCCCACGCCTAGTCCCGGTGGATGCTCCGTTTGCCTTTCGCCTGAACAAGCCCATCGTTCTGCGCAATGGGGATTGGCTGCTGCCTGTGACGCATGCCCCCGCTGCGCCCGATGACTGGTTCGCACGAGACCGGCAGCTCCAGGGGGTGGCGCTTTCGCCTGATCAGGGGGAGACATGGACGCTCTACGGGGGTGTTGCTGCCCCTGCCTGGGCGCTGGAAAACATGCTGGTGGAACGCCCTGATGGCTCTATCTGGATGCTGATACGCACTGGCGCGGGCGTCTTGTGGCAGAGCTTTTCTTACGATGGAGGCCGCACCTGGGACGATGGCACACCTACCACGATTACCAATCCGGGCTCGCGGTTTTTCGTGCGCAGGCTCACGTCGGGACGTATTCTGCTGATCAACACGCCGCATGCCAGCCAACGCAGGACCCTCTGGGCCTATCTGATCCATCTTGACGAACAGATGGCTTTGCGAGGCGGACTGGAACTGGACGCCAGAGACAAGGTGTCGTACCCGGATGCGGTAGAGGCCCCCGACGGCGTGCTCTATGCCGTGCATGACTGCGATCGGTACGGCGCCGGCGAGATCGTGCTGAGCCGTTTTGCGGAGAGCGAGATCGGGGGATAGGAGTCAGCGGGATGTCGGAAGAAGGCATGGGAGGCGATCTGTTCGAGCGGCAGCCGCTTCACTGGCTCCTGTTAGCGCTGCTGGTAGCGCTCGTGCTTGTGCTGCGGACCGAGGCCATGACCGTGGGGACGTTTCGGGGCTTGAGCAGCAACACCTGGTTCTGGCTGAGCATCGCCAGCGCCGTCGCCCATCAGGTCTATGTCTGGTTCGTCTGGCGAGTGGAGCTGCATCGTCGCCTGATCAGCCGGATCATCGGACGCCGTTGGGGGTTCTGGCTCTATGCCTTTGACTTTACGCTCCTTCTGACCGCCCGGTTCCTGACGGTCGTCGGCCTGGCCATGGCCAATGCGGACACGTTGGCCTGGCCTTTGTGGCTGACCTATCTGTTGGCGGCGATGCTGGCGGTGCCCTTTGCCTACCTGCAGTACTCGGTCTTGCGTTATTTTGGTATGCGCCGGGCCATGGGGCTCGACCATTTTGATCCGTCGTTGCGAGATGCGCCGCTGGTGCGCAAAGGCATCTTTGCCTATATCCCCAATCCCATGTATGCCATTGGCTTTCTAGCGTTGTACCTGCCCGGGCTCCTGCTACGTTCGCAGGCGGCGCTATTGGCCGCCGCCTTTCAGCATGCCTATATCTGGGTGCACTATTACTGCACCGAGTTGCCGGACATGCGACACATCTATGGGGAGCACGAGCTGCAGGAGCGCTACTAGCGGGGAGCCAACCGCGCCAAGAGGCAGGGCTGCCTATATTTGCTCGATCTCCAGAACCAACTCTAGCGGTTGGGCCTGCATGGTGTCAGGCATGATGTGCCTCGCACGCCGTCGGGGCCGCGTCAAGAGATAGGTGAGTAGCGCGGACCCGAACAGACAACCCCCCGCGAGCTGTAGCACCAACGAGATGCTGGTGCGCTCGGCCAGCGCTGCTCCGGCGATGGGCACGGCAAAGGCGACCAGATTCATCAGCAGAGTGTTCATGGCGACATAACGAGGGCGCTCGCCCTGGGGCATGACCTCGAGGAGCCACTCGAAGAGGCTCACATCCAGCGCCGAGGCAAAGAACCCGGTAATGAGGGCTGCCACCAGCACCAGCCATAGCGTGTTCACCGTGGCGTTCGCCATGAGCAGAAATGCGACACCTATCGCCGTGACTGCTATGCCTAGCATCCGCGCCTGGCCCATGCGGCCCGCCATGCGCCCCCAGAAAAAATAGCCCAGCGTCAGGGCGCTATGTTCGAGGGTGGTGCGCCCGCCGATCCATGCATCCGAGACCTGCAATTGGCGCACCAGGAACACCGAAAAGATGCCGGCTGGCAAAAAGAGGCCCAGTCGCATGGCAAAGGTGATCACGGAGTAGGCTCCAAAGCCCGTGCCGGCCCGCAACGGATGCGACAGTGCAGAGAGTCGCTTTCGGAGGGTGGTCCGCTCGCGGGGCGGGCTCTGCGGCTCGCGCAATGGCACCTCGAGGCGGGAATAGGCAAGGGTGCTGGTCAGGCCGGCCACAAAGCAGATGCCAAACAGGGTGAGATAGTTGGCCGGCCAGGCCAGGCGAACCAGCAACTGGCCAAAGGACGAGACGCTGGCTGCCGAGACCATGCCCAGGAGCGCCCAGCGCACGCCATTGATGATGGCCCTGCGCTGCGGTGGCACGGCATCGGCCAGAACATCGTAAAAGGCGGTGTTGCCCAGGGTGCCAGGGATCGATGTGAGCGCCCAGATCATGACGATCAGATAGGGCGCAATGGCAGGGTCCAGCAGCATGGCCAGGGCGATGGGAGGATAAGCCAGGCGCAGGGCGTAAAAGCAAAGAGCGCTAGAGCGAGTCATGTCACGCCAGCGGGCTACGATGGCCCCAGCCGGCAGGGCAATGCCGATGGTCAGCAGGGCAGGGAGCGAGGTAAGCAGGCTGATGACCACCACCGGAGCGCCCAGGCGGGCCAGGAGCACGGGCAAGAAGGTGATCACGCCACCATTGACCACGCCGAAAAGCGCGGTAAAGGCCATCAGCCGGCGAACGTTCCGGTCCGCGCGGGTCATGGGCCTGATGACGACGCTGCGCAACGCAATCGGGATTTGACTCAGCATGGGCATCTAACCTATACCGTGAAATACGATCGCGCCTTTGCCGTCGGGCACCAGGTCGGCATGGACGGCGTGGGACCACGGCAGTATACGCACTGCAAAGATTCTGTCAAACTTTGCATCATCCTGCCGGTTGCGCTGCATCGCTCCTGTACTGGCACGTCGTTTGAGGCACGAATCCAACGAGAGTGCGCGATAGACAGAGGCGGCAGGCTGTGTTACACTCTGGCTACTGCTGCCATGACTAGGAGGAAAGCCAATGAAACGATCGTGGGAATCGATACTGACCTTGAGCGTGGTCCATTTCATGCTCTTTCCCGAGACGATGGGCGGAGAGGGCCCGGTGGTAGAGACTATCGAAAAGCTGGCCATGGACGATTTCCTGGGGGGAGCCGAGATCACTCTGATCAAAGACCCGCAAGCACGAGCAGCCGTCCGCAGCATTGCCGCCCAGAGCGGACTCAAGCTCGGGTTTGGCGCCCAGCCTGCTCTCTTGATGACGGGGCTCAGCCTCAATGATCTGGACGAGGCCGGGCGCACCAGGGCCGTGGCCGCGATTCAAACCTGCATCGACCAGGCGGCCGAGATGGGCTGCTCTCGTCTGGCCTTTCTCACCGGCCCGGATCCGGGCGATGCCGAGCGCGACCGTGCCATGGACCTGCTTGCCGATTCGGTCAGGACGCTATGTGCCCATGGGGCCGATAAGGGTATCGATCTGACGCTGGAGACCTTTGACCGCGACATTGATAAAAAGTCCATTCTCGGGCCATCAGAGTTCTCGGCCGAGTTTGCTAGGCGTATCCGAGAGGACTATCCATCTTTTGGTCTAATGTATGACCTGAGCCACATGCCTCTCTTGCATGAAACGGTGAGCGATGCGCTGCCGGTGCTCCAGCCATATCTCGTGCACATGCATGTAGGCAACGCCGTAATGGTTCCTGGCAAGCCCGCCTATGGTGATCTGCATCCGCGCTTTGGCTACCCCAACAGCGAGAATGACACCCCCGAGCTGATCGAGTTCCTCGAGGGGCTGTTCGAGATTGGGTATCTGCAGGATGATCCACCAGAGACCAAGCCCTGGGTTGGCATCGAGGTCAGGCCCCAAGAGGGCGAGACGTCCGAGATGATCTGGGCGCAGACCAAGCGCGTGTGGCGTGAGGCCTGGTCGGCGTTGTCCTAGACTCGGCGACTCTTGGCAACGGCAGGAGGCGGCTACGTGCGAAATCGGAGCATTATGGTGGTGATCACTTTGTTGGCCCTGTTGATCTGGGGCGGCGCCATTGCGTTCATGCACCGGCACCCGCCCAGCGCAGAGAATCAGGTGATCCTGGTGATCATGTTCGGCTCGGGCGTGCTGTGTACCGTGATGCCGCTATCCTACGGGCTGAATGCTCGCTATGCATCACCGCTCGGGCGGGTGGGAGACATGAATCGCGCGCTGCGCCAGGGCCTCTTGACGGCGCTGGTTTCGGGCGTGCTGATGGCGCTGCATCTGATGCGCATGCTCCCAATGGATCGGGCGCTGGTGCTGGTGGCCATCGTAGTTCTGCTCGAGGCTCTCTTTTATATCCGCAGGCGCTAGTAGCACCAGTCGTTAGAATCGCAATCATCGGAATGGCAAGAGGCGGGCATTTGCCCGCCTCTTTTTGGTGCAACTGGTCTGGTGCCTAGATGACGGCCACCTCGGTGTCACGATCGAACACATGCATGTTTTCCATGTTCACCAGCACCTCGATCTCCTGGCCTACTCGCGCAGCGGTGCGAGGGTCGACGCGGGCGATATAGTTCTTGTCCCCGCTGACCAGGTACAAGAACACCTCATTGCCCATCAGCTCGGTCACGTCCACGCGAGAGGTGACGGGGGCGCCGATGATGCCTGGAGGCGCATAATTCGGGTCATGCACATCCTCTGGCCGTACACCAAATATGACCTCTTTACCAAGATAGCTCTCCAGCCTCTGGGTGCGATTCGAGGGAATCTCCACCTTGAAGGTGCCGCCATCCAGGTACATCTTGTCACGTGTACCTGTGAGGGTCACGTCGAAAAAGTTCATGGCCGGGCTGCCGATAAAGCCGGCGACAAACACGTTAGCAGGCAGATTATACAGCTCTTGGGGCGTATCAACCTGCTGCAGGATACCATCGCGCATGACGGCGATGCGCGTCCCCATGGTCATGGCCTCAACCTGGTCATGCGTCACATAGATGAACGTGGTCTCCAAGCGCTGATGGAGCTTGGATAGCTCGGAGCGAGTTTGCACGCGCAACTTGGCATCCAGGTTGGATAGGGGCTCGTCCATAAGGAACACGGCCGGCTCGCGAACAATGGCTCGGCCCAGTGCCACGCGCTGGCGCTGGCCGCCGGAGAGCGCCTTGGGCTTGCGATCAAGCAATTCTTGAATGCCCAGAAGGCCTGCTGACTCGCGTACGCGACGCTCGATCTCGGCGCGGGGCGTCTTGCGCAACTTGAGCCCGAATGCCATGTTGTCATACACGCTCATGTGGGGATAGAGCGCATAGCTCTGGAACACCATGGCGATGTCGCGATCTTTGGGGGCTACATCGTTGACCAGTCGGTCGCCGATATAGATATTGCCCGCGGTGATCTCTTCGAGCCCTGCGAGCAGACGGAGCGAGGTAGTCTTGCCACAGCCGGATGGGCCGACGAATACGAGGAATTCTTTGTCCGCAACGTCTACCGACATGTCGTTGACAGCGATGACGTCGCCAAACTGCTTGACCACATGGTCGTAGGTAACACCTGCCATCGGAATCTCCTTGTCATCTCGAACATAGTTGGTTTGCTTCTGTCCACGGGCGGCTGAACTGTTCGGTCAGCACCGGTGGGCTCCTCTGAGCGGACCGATGCCGGGCTCATTGCCAAAACCGTCCCCCCGCAGAACGAACCTCTCTCGAGAGGCGTTCTTCTCTTTGCCTCGACCTCCTTTCCTCGAGTGGCACTCGCTCACAGTCGGCGATCACCCTCGCACGATGAACAAGAGAGAGTTCTCTCAACCCTCAGTGGACGCATTGTAACAAAGACTTGACGTAGGGTCAAGCGAAATCGGACTGCATCCCGAAAACTCAGGGCAGATCCCCCGGCACCCAAAAGCTATCCAGTATGCGACCGAGGGCATCCAGGCCTTGTTCTCCCTGGAACTGGATCAGCACCACCGTCATGTAGCGGCCATCTTCCGCCAGCGCAGCCACAATTACGATCTCCGTATCATAGTTCGGCCCGCAGGAGATATGGATGTCGGCCGAGCCCTCATAGAAGGGATCAGCGTAGGGCTCACGACCTTCATAGTGAAGGCAGGCTGCTTCATCCTCGATCTCATATCGGTACATGTCAAGTACCGAGCCGGGATCATACTGTGCCGCAAGCGACCGGGATGCGACGAACGCGACGCCTGGGACGCCGAACGAGGCGGCAAAGGCATCCGCATCGGGGGCGGCCACCAATCGCGGCCCGATGACGCTGCCATCGTCGGCATCGAACCAGATGCTGCTGTGCACATCATTCCAGCTGACAGGGACATCCATCTCGAGGGCGTCTGTATCGTCCCGAATGGTCATGAACGCCAGATCATCCATATCGGGTAGCTCTAGATCGTCTAGCGCAAGGACGGCAGTCAGCTCCCTACCATTGATCTGGCCCTCCAGCATCTCAGCCGTGTCGAACCGCATCACGGTAACCGCAAGCACGTCGCTGGGACCATGACTACGGAGTATGCTACAGTAATCGCTCATTGTACCATCTGGCCCCAGCATGAGTCCTTCCATCTCCAGGATCAAGTCGCCAGCCCTGATGCCAGCGCGGTCGGCCGGTGAGCCGGACTTGACCGATGCGACCCAAAGCCCGGCCAGGGATCCCTCCCCGACAATCTGCCCATTCACACCAATCGATGTCACGTCACGCCCGTCGATGAGATCGCCCAGGATCTGCAGCGCCTCTGTGCGCCCAATGGCATAACTCTGGCGCGTAGAGAGGTTCACGGCAAAGTTGACGGCCACAACCTGACCATCGCGGGTTACCAGAGGGCCTCCCGAGTTCCCCGGGTTCAGTACGGCGTCATGCTCGATCACATGCTCCACCGAAGCCCAGTCGGTTTCTCCCGACGCTCGTTCCTTGGAGATGATCCCTCGTGTCAGGGTATACTCGGGGTCTCCCAAAGGGAATCCGGCCACGTAGACATCGAGACCTGGGATAGCAGCCCCCTCGTACCACTCCAGATAGGCAAAGTCCTCACCCTCGATCTGGATCACCGCCAGATCGGAGCACTCGGAGGCGCCCAGCACGCGCGCATTCCGTGCTCGGGTCTCGCCCCCGACCCAGACCTTGAGAAAGGCGGCTCCGGTAGCCACATGGTTGTTGGTGATCGCCAGGCCCGAAGAGTCGATCAAGAAGCCAGAACCGCGACCCGCCACATTGACCTGGTGTCCAAAGAGGGGCTCTCGAAAGCTGCCTTGGGCCTCGATCTGCACCACAGCAGACTTGACCTCCTCCAGAGAGGTGACCGCCAGGCCATGGGCTGGTTCTGGGGTGGGGGGCAGAGCAGGCGTGGGGCTCGGCGCAATCTCGGGCGGCACAGTCGCCTCTGGGGTGGCTGTCACAACGACAAAAACAGGCGTCGGCTCCACGGTTGCGGGCGCGGTATCCAACAGCGCACAGCTAGCCAACAGCGCCGCTGCTGCCATTGCCAAGAGACAAAGTATCATTCGCCTGATGTGCATGCCTCTCCTCAAAGGGGTTGTGCTGACCGTGTACGCTTGCTGGCTGCATTCTGGACGGCGGGCGCAGTTTGTCAAGGGCGTGGTGCTGGACCGATGCTAGCCATGGCACGGCGATCAGGTAGGGGGATGTATACCCACCAGGGTGAACAGGCGATCATCAGGCGTGGCCGGCTCCCAGGTAAACTCGTGGTAGGCCACGATCCCGGTCAAGCCTGCGGCCTCGAACAGGGCAGCAGCCTCTGCCTGTGTGTACGAGAGCGTAGCAGGCGAGCGCACATGGCGCTCCTCGGCCACCACCTTGCCATCGACGATACGCTGATACAGATCATCGGTGTGCTCGAGCCGGGTGGCCGGGTCAAAGCGTGCGTGGGCCACATGCCGGAACATGGCGCCATCCTCGGGGCGTATTGCCGAACGCTCGTGGGCCGACTCCAGGGGATCGCCCTCGCGCCAGAGTGTCATGAACGACGCAACCAGAGCGCCACCGGGCTCGAGATGCGCGAGCAAACGGGTCATGGCAACGGCTGCCTGACCTGGATCGGTGATGAGCTGCAGCGAGCTTGACGGAACGAGGATCGTCTGATAGCGCCGCGGCAGGTCCAGCTCCTCCATATACTGCTCATACAGACTGACGCCAAGACCCTCTGCATCGATCCGAGCCTTGCAGAGGGCCAGCATCTCGGGCGAGTTGTCCACGCCGTCGATATTGATACCCCGGGCGGCATAATCCAGCAGCAGGCGGCCCGTGCCACATCCGACGTCCAGTACAGGCTCGCCGTAGCGCGCGATGGCCTCGCGGTAGAAGGAGCGGTCGGGCCATTGGGATGTGTCGCCCCGCAACACGTCCCAAGCCTCCGCCATCAGGCCCCGGTACTCGTAGGGGCGCAATGTCACGCTACCTCTCTATGTGGCCAAGTGACCATGTAGCCACGACTTGGTTAGCTATCATATCCTACAAGCCCGCTCGCCTACACCGGAGCCAGCGTGCCGGCAAAGATCAGCCAGGCCAGCACGGTCTTGGCCACCAGGCTCAGGACAATATAGGTGCGCTCGCCGTACAGATAGTCTTGCCAGCGACCGATCTTTTTGTACTGGAGCCACATGTTTAGCGCAAAGATGTTGAAAAAGACAAAGATGGTCGGGATGATGGCGTACACAAAGGCGGGCGGCGAGGCATCGGGGCTGTCGAGGGCCGCCAGGAAATGTGTGATGATCACGATCCAGGGCACGATGCCGGCGATACAGCCATAGATGAACGCGGTCCAGTTGGTCCTGGCCGTAGTCTGATTGTGCAGCTCCATCATGATGCCGAACAGGTTCATCATCGCATTGATGCCGAATATGGCGATGATGGCACCCAGATCCCAGACGCCTACCAGCATCCCGATGAGAACGATCATGAGTGAGGAGCTCAGGGCATATTCGTAGAAGCGGGCCGGGTTCATGCCTCGTTCCAGGTTGAGAACGTACCAACGGTAGCCAAAGGTGCCCAGGATGAAATGGGCGATCGCGGAAAGCAGGAGGAACGCCGCTACAGCCGGGCCAAAGCGCAGTGCATAGGCCAGGGTCGGATCGGGGACCAGCGCCATGGCCTGTTGATCAAAGCGCAAAAAGTTGGTATAGATCGGATAGGTGGTGTCATTGCTCAGGACGATCATCAGCAGGCCCTGCACTAGGTGCAGAGCGCCCATGATCAGGTTGAAATAGCGCAGCCGCACATAGTCGTCTCGCTCAAGAGGCGCCCTGGCTGGAATCGGGTCGGTCTCTCGCTCGTGACGGCGTGAAGATCTCTTGGCCATAATATGGTGCTCCTTCCTCAAGGTCTCTATCCTTTTCAGCACTCTGTCGCAAGCTTAGCATGGTCGCTATCCATCGTCAATGATTTGGTGCATCTGGACATGGATTTTGCCTACTGTGCCATTGCTTTTCACAGCTAACCACACACAACGGTGCCAGGGACAGTGGGGTAGCCATGGCGGGAGGCTCTGCCGGGGCAAGAGGCGGCCGGGGTCAGGGTGCCTGAGCCTCGGTTTGCAGCGGATCGTGCAACACGCCCAGGAACAGGATACTCCCCGTGGCATCATCCTGTATCGCGAATAGGAAGGGTCGATCAGCGACAAAGGAAAAGCGATCCATGGTGACCACGCTCTGGGCCACGATCCCGATGGAGGTCACAGCCGCTGCCTCGGTGCCCGCTTCGTTGACCTCGACAAAGGTTTTGTGGCGCACCTGGCTGATGTAGGTGGGCCAGGGTAGCTCATGCAGAGGGCCAAAATCGGCGCCCTCCTCAAGAGCCACCCCCATGCCCATCGTCTCCAGGGGCTCGTTGAGCATCGAGGCAAAGGAAAAGCAAAAGCGGGGGATGGCCACGTGGCCATCCATTACATACATTTCGTGCAACACCGCTCTCCAGGTGTCGGTACCCAGGAATGCAACGAGCTCATCGACGGTGCGCTCCCGCCTCGGCAGTACGATGATCATGCTCAGGCGTTCGCCGCTATAGGGGAGCTTGACCGCCCGGTAGGCAGGCGTCTCGCCATAGGCAAACTCGCCGTCCTGGCGCATCATCGCTGTCTGCACTCGCGAGCCATCGCTCAGCGTGAACAGCTGCTCTCGGGTGGCCAGCTCATCAAAGGGCGAGGCCCAGTCGCCCTTGAAATAGATCGCGTTGATCAAAAAGAGAATCGTCTCCGGATCGATCTGTCGGGGCGCGACCTCCTCGATACGCCCACGGGTCTGGTCGTTCACCCAGGCGTTGATGCGCTCGGCGGCATCAGGGGCATCGAAATCCAGCGCCTCGATGCGGGCGTCATAATAGTGGCGGCTAACTTTCAGAAACGCTGCGCGAAAGGGCGTGCCCTCGCGGCCCCAGAGCGAGTTGGCGACGGCCAGCTCCACCCCCAGATCGCCGCTCAGCTCCTGCTGCAAGCCGGACATTGCCTCGTTCACGGCGGCGTCCTCCCAACCCGACAGGTGCATGGCATCGAGAATGGCGGCGTGGGTGGCCCCCGCAGCGCCGTTGAGCGCCAGGGCCAGGGCCAGGGTGACGCCTGCAGGCGAAAGAAACAGGTTCTGGTCGCTTTCGGCCATGCCCTGCACCCGCTGGAGCAGGTCGAATCCCATGGCGTTGATGGCGGCAATCGGATCACGATTCATAGGGTGGCTCTCCTCTCGGATGGCGGCTGTCTCGCTGGCAAGAGTAGGCACAGCAGTCGCGTTGTGTAGCTGCGATTGGTCTCCCTTGGACTGCGCGGCTGCAGGTGGGCCAGTGACCGTCGCCGCTCAAGGGCAGCATCTGGCTCCCTGCGCATCACTGGCGAACAGAGTGCGAGGGCGGTCCCCGGGCAGCAGCCGTCGCGAGACACATCAAGAAGAATGGGCGTTGCGAATCGGCATTCACAGGCGCACGCGCTCATTATAGAATCCGGTGTGCAGGATGTCAACGCTTTCGGAGGCCAGAAAAGGGCAATATGCATGACATCCTACCTAGCGTTGATGGTTCTGTTGCTCCCCGTTACTGCGCTGCGCTATACTCAGCCGGGAGGTGGACATGGACAGGCAAGATCGACTGATACCCCTACGACTAGAGCCCCTGCGACTGGACGCCATTCGGCCCCAGGGCTGGCTTGCCCGCCAATTGCGCATCCAGGCCGACGGCCTCAGCGGCCACCTGGACGAGTTCTGGCCCGATGTCGCCGAGAGCGGCTGGATCGGCGGCGCCGCCGAGGGCTGGGAGCGTGGCCCCTACTGGCTGGACGGCGTTACGCCGCTGGCCTATCTGCTGGACGACGAACGCCTCAAGGCCAAGGTGCAGCGGTGGATGGACTATATCCTTGACCACCAACATGCCGACGGCTGGCTGGGCCCCCGCCAGGATCAGGCTACCGGTCGCTACAAGCCTCTGGACCCCTGGCCTGTGTCGGTGTTCGTCAAGGCCCTGGTCCAGTTTCACAGCGCCACCGGCGACCCGCGCCTGATCCCCGCGTTGGCCGGCTTCTACCGACGCCTGGATGCCCTGCTGCAAGAGCGGCCCCTCTTTGACTGGGGGCGCATGCGGTGGGCCGAGTTGGTGCTGGGGATTCACTGGCTGCACGATCACACGGGCGAGGCCTGGCTGCTGACCTTGGCCGACAGGGTGCGCCAGCAGGGCTATGACTGGGCGGGGCTATTCACCCGTTTTCCGTATACTCGGCGCTCGCAACGGGGTGCCCTCGACCTGACGACCCACGTGGTCAACCACGCCATGGCCATCAAGAGCCAGGGGGTGTGGTACCGCCAGTCGGGGTCACTCGGCCACCTGGGCGATCTGTACCGCATGATCGCCCTGTTGGAGGCCCATCATGGCCAGGCCACGGGGGTATTCACCGGCGACGAGCATCTGGCGGGCCGCAACCCGTCCCAGGGCACCGAGCTGTGCGCCGTGGTCGAGTATCTGTACTCACTCGAGACGTTGCTCTCCATCGTGGGGGATCCTGGGCTGGCGGATCGGCTGGAGCGTATTGCCTATAACGCGCTCCCCGCGACCTTTTCGCCCGATATGTGGGCCCACCAGTACGATCAGCAGGCCAACCAGCCGGTGTGCCAGATCGTCCCCGAGCCGATCTATACCAACAATGCGCCCGAGAGCAACATCTATGGCCTGGAGCCCAACTATGGCTGTTGCACCGCCAACATGCATCAGGGTTGGCCCAAGTTTGCCGCCCATCTCTGGATGCGCGTGCCCGAGAGCGACGGCATGGCAGAGGGCTTGGCCGCCGTGGCCTATGCCCCCTCGCGGGTCGAAACCACCCTGAGTGGCGTGGGCGTGCGGGTCCTGTTGGAGACCGACTATCCCTTTGACGAGACGCTGCGCTTGACCGTCGAGGCCGACGAGCCCGTGGCGTTCCCGCTCTGGCTGCGTATACCGGGTTGGGCCCAGGGGGCCACGCTGTGGGTCGGCGACGAGCCCGCCATCGCGCCCGAGGCAGGGGCGTTTCACGCCATAACACGCCATTGGCAGAGGACGACAGAGGTCACCCTGCGCCTGCCGATGCCACTGCAGGCCGAGACCCGCTATCGCGGCGGGGCCTCCCTCAGCCTGGGGCCGTTGGTCCTGGCGTTGCGCGTGGGTGAGGAGTGGCGCCAGATCGGGGGCGAGAGGCCCCACGCCGACTGGGAGGTGCACCCCACCACGCCGTGGAACTATGCCCTGGCGCTGGATCGGGCCCAGCCCGAGGCATCGGTGCGCATCGAGCGGCGGGGCGTGGGCGCGGTCCCGTTCTCGCCCGAGGGGACGCCGCTAGTGGCCCGGGTCCAGGCGCGGCGGGTTCCCGGGTGGGGCCTGGCCCAGGAGACCGCGGCGCCGGTCCCGTGCAGCCCGGTGGAGACAACCGAGCCGCTAGAGGAGGTCACACTGATCCCCTATGGAGCGACCAACCTGCGCATCACCGAGTTCCCGACGCTGGCGGCAGAGGCCCGGGCCGAGCAGAGCGCAGCCGAGGCGATGCCGTAAGCGCAGCGGGCCGGGTATGGGGTCGCTAGTCTGGCAGACGCAGCTCACCCGAGAACACCACCACGGCTTGTCCGCTCAGAGCGATCCGCTCGTTGGGCAGGATGCCTACGCGTAGCACGCCGCCTCGGGCTGAGGCCTGGTAGGCCAGCAGCTCCTCATGGCCCAGCAGGTCGCGCCAGTAGGGCCCCAGCACGGTGTGGGCCGAGCCGGTGACCGGGTCCTCGTTGATGCCTACGGCGGGGGCGAAAAAGCGGGACACGAAAGCATAGGGCGGTTCGCCCTGCGCCGTCACGATCACGCCCATGGCGCCCGAGGCCTCGCTGGCTGCCAGCAGAGCGGGGTAATCGGGCTGGAGCGCAGCCAGCGCAGCGGCATCGGCCAGGTGCGCCAGCAGCATCCCCATGCGGGGGCCGCGCGCGACGGCCAGCACCTCGGGGTCGCCCAGGGC
>SLPC01000121.1 GCA_007132185.1 Anaerolineae bacterium
CCCAGGTCCAATTGCTGGGCCTCGGGGTAATCGCGGATGCAGCCATCGACCACGACGCCAACGCCGCCTCGGCCCTGAAAGTAGGTCAGCATCATCTCCCCAAAGATGCCGCTGCTCATGTCGCCGCGAGCATCCACCACGACAATGTCGCCCGGCTGGGTATGGTACAACACATGGCGATGCAACTGGCGCTCGGGTGTCTGATATTCTCCTACGGGATGCAGGTCCTCGCGCTTGGGCATGCACTGGAGGGTCAGCGCAGGACCTACCACCTTGGTTCCGGGTTTGAACGGCGTGAGCCCTGTCAGATGGGGGTTTCGTATACCCAGGTGTCCCAGCTCACCGGCAGCCGTTGCTGCACTGATGTTATAGAGTTTTTCGATCAGTTCCCGGGATGGGCGTTGGATATCCGGTGTCTGCAGCATCGCTGATTCCTCCCTCAAGGCAATGATTCGAGTATGACACTCACAGTGTAGCGCAGGTGAGACGATAGTCCAAGCACTATAAGGCACAAAGACAGGGCTGCGAGAGAGGCTGCCGATCGTGCTTGGGCTGTGATCGACGGTCTGCGGGAGGATCCCGGGGCGCTCTCAGCATCAGTGTTATGCCAGGTTGGCGTGATGGGGCGGAAAGAAGACAGCCTGTAGGGAGATGGCCGGACCAGAGAGAAGCTGCTGGAGATGGCGTGGACCAGAGAGGAGAGACTCTGGCCAAAGTGCGCAGTCATGCGCCTAGCTTTGCCCGTACAGTAAAGGGCAGTACAAGATGGCAAAAGTGAATGGCGAGGGCTAATTGTAGAGACGGGACGCTCCATGCTCTTGGAAGTGAGGCATGGAATGGTCCCGGATCTGGGTTCAGTGGGATGCAAGAGAGGGCGCGGGGCGCCCTCTGGATCCGTGTTGCTTTGTGGGATGGGAAGCAGCAGGCGCTAGGCGCCAGTATCGGCATCCGCACTGGTGTCTGGCACATGCGGCTCTTCGTCGGCGCCCGCAGTAGCAAGAGCCCGCCGCGAGACCTGGCGGTACACGGCATCGAGCTTGCGGCGGGTGCCGACATCCTGCAGGGAAGGCAGGCGGTCCAGGATCTCGAGCAGCGCCCCCTTGGTGGCGGGGGGCGCCACTTGGATCTCCATATTGTACAGTTCCTCGGCCAGCTGCCAGAACTGCTCGGGATCGGCGGGCAGTAGCTGGGGATCCGAGGCACTCCCCTGGATCGCGCGCTCATCGGCCTGGGCGTTTGTCCCCACCGCCTGACTGGCGCGGTGGGCCCGGAGTGCGGCGATGATCTCGGAGCGTGTACGCCCGCGTAGCGCAAATAGCATAAAGGGGTCGCGGTCGAACCACTCGCCCAACCGATAGCACACTGCAGCACGATGTGGGCAGGTGTTGGCCCAATCAGAGCAGGTACAAGTGGCGCCCAGCTCTTGCAGGGTGCTGGGGAACAGCGACACACCAGCGGCGCGAAAGACGCCCTCGATCTCCTCGGGAAGCTCGTCGTTCATCAGCTGGGCCGCATAGATCGCACGCTCGCCCAGAAGCTGCATGACCCGGTCCCACTGGGCGTCCGAATATGCTGCAAAGGTGATCTGGACGCGGTAGGGCTTGCTCTCCTGGCTATCAGCCTGCACCTGCGCTGTCACCAGGCCGAGCTGGACCTGCATGTCGAGGACGCGGCGCTCTTGCGCCAAGGCACGACCTGCCGTCAGGCGGGTTGCGTCAAAGATCTGGCCGAGGGTACGCATCCAGCGACTTACCCACCAACCACGGCTCGCGCGTCTGGAGCGTGGCTGGTTGAGCGCAGTCTGCTGTTCCTTATCGGCGCCTTCCCAGGAAGGAGTTTCGTTATCAGGGTTGATCTCTTTGTCTGACATCAGTTCCTACTCTGTTTGTACCGCTTCTGAACGCAGGCTGATCAGGTCGCGCAGCTGTTCGGTGGTCAACTCGGTGACCCAGCCATCGCCCTGGCCAATGACATTCTCGGCCAACTCGCGCTTGGACTCGATCAGAGCATCGATGCGCTCCTCCAGAGTGCCAAGGCACACGAATTTGTGCACCTGGACATCGCGAGTCTGCCCGATGCGATAGGCGCGGTCGGTGGCCTGGTTCTCCACGGCAGGGTTCCACCAACGGTCGTAATGGAACACATGGTTGGCACGCATCAGGTTGAGGCCGGTTCCACCTGCCTTGAGCGACAGCACAAAGATGGAGGGGGCATCAGGGCTCTCCTGAAAACGGCTCAGCATGTCATCACGCTGGCGCTGGGGGGTTCCCCCGTGCAGGAAGAGCACCTCCTGGCCGTAGGTCTCACGCAGATGCTGCTGCAGAAGTGTCCCCATCTGGGCATACTGGGTAAAGATCAGGGCACGCTCGCCCAGCTCCAGGATCTCTTCCAGCATCTCGGTCAGGCGATTGAGCTTGCCCGAACGTCCCGCCACAGAGGAGCCATCGGCCAAGAACTGGGCCGGATGGTTGCATACCTGCTTGAGCCGCGTGAGCATGGCCAGGATCATACCGCGCCGCCGCATGTTGTTGCTTTCGCCATCTTCGCCGATGCCCTGCATCGAGTCCTGCACAATGGCTTCATAGAGCGTGGCCTGCTCGTGGGTCAGGTTGCAATAGATGCGCTGCTCGAACTTTTCGGGCAGGTCGCGGATCACCTTGGGATCGGTCTTGACGCGACGCAGGATAAAGGGCCGCACCAGACGTCGGAGTCGCGCCGCCGCTTCCTCGTCCTGAAAACGCTCGATGGGGAGGGCGAAATCATGGCGAAAGCTCGTACGCGAGCCCAGGTAGCCTGGATTGAGGAACGCCATGATAGACCACAATTCGGAGAGACGGTTCTCGACCGGCGTACCCGTGAGCGCCAGGCGGAAATCAGCCTGCAGGCGCCGGACAGCGCGGGCCTGTTTGGTGACCGGGTTCTTGATATTTTGCGCCTCGTCGATGATGACGTTCTCCCAGCGCACCCGCGCCAGATCCTGCAGGTCGCGACGCACCAGACCATAGGTGCTGATGACCAGATCGCTATCCAGCGCCTGCTCCACAAAAGCGGAGCCGCCGGCACGCCCGGTGCCGTGGTGCACGACCACGCGCAGACCAGGGGCAAAACGTGCCACCTCACGCTGCCAGTTGCCCACCAGCGATGTGGGGCAGATCACGAGAGTTGGGCCTGTATCGGGGTTCTTGTTCCGCTGATGCAGCACCAGCGCGATGGTCTGGATCGTCTTGCCCAGGCCCATATCATCGGCGAGACAGGCGCCAAACCCCCAGCGCCGCAAAAAGACCAGCCAGGAGAGACCCTGCACCTGATAAGGACGCAGAGTGCCCTCAAAGCCCTCTGGAGGCGGCAGCAACTCGAGCTGCTGGGGTTGCGTAAGCTTGGCCAGCACTTGTTCAAGAGTGTCGTCCATCTCCACGTCGCTGAGGGGAATGCCACCCAGGTCGTCTTCAGCGCCCAGGGCCAGGCCGAGGGCATCACGGAGCGGCAGCTTGGAGCGATCGCGGTGCTTTTCCCAAAAAGCCACGGCCGACTCGATCTGGTCGGGCTGCAAAAGGACCCAGCGTCCGCGCACCTGCACCAACGGTGTCTTGAGCTGCGCCAGCCGCTCGAACTCTTCGCGAGTGAGGGTCAGATCCCCCAGGGCCATCTCCCAATCATAGGCCACCAGAGCTTCCATGCTGAGCATGCCGGGGCCATTCGAGTCAGGTGCAGCCTGAAGCAGGGCCCGGGCCCGCAGACGTGTATCGGGCGTGTTCCACCAGGGGGGCACCAGCACGCTAAAGCCGAGGGCCTCGAGCTGTGGCGCTATTTCTCGCAGGAACTGAAAGGCCTCCTGGTCCGACAGAACAGTCGAGTCGGGCGTCGGGCTGCTACGCAGGCTGCGGCGAATGGCGGGGCACAGGTCGGCAGCTATGCCCAGACCTTCGAGCAGCTTTTCCTGGGGATTGTCGAAACGACGATTCAGGTAGCTGAGAGCATCATCCTGCTCGCGCCACACTTCCCAAGCCGGGACAAGGAGACTGGGATCGTCTCTGGCCTGCAAAAAGTAGCTCAAGCGCCACTGGCTGCTGGGGCCACCTGTCTGCTCGGGCTCATTGGTCGGAGGCTCCAAGCGAAAGCAGAGCCGAAAGGACGATCCGGTCTCGACGTGGGTCTTGTGAGACTGGGCTTTGAGGGCCTGGTGCAGCCGGCCAATCTCGGCCACCTTGGCCTCGGGCAATGATTGACGATCGTCGTGGGCCAAGCCATGCCACCAGATAGGCTCCCCCGCAACACGCCGGCCCGCCACGGAATGTGAGGAGCTGCCATTGCCATCAAAGCCCCACTCACGCACGGCGCGGTCGGTCAGGGCATTCAAAAAGCTCTGCAACAGGGCCTGCGGGCGAAGCAATCGGGTCGCATCGCGCGCATCCCGCTCCTGGGTCACGGCCCGGCAGGCCGAGGGCATGCCCCGCCCCAGCATCTCAAAGCGAGAAGCATCATCCGGATCATCCAGCACGGGTAGCCACACAGGATGAACAGAGCCGTTCTCTCCCTGCAGGCCGGGCAGAAATCGCTCACGGGCCAGAAGCTCGAGCGCGAATCGGCCCACCATGCCCCAGTACACGAGATCGTTGCCGAGGCCGTGGTCATCCTGGCCGTGGTCCACGCGCGACAAGACGGCGATAAAACGGAGCAGATGGCTCATTGGGACGCCAAGCCCCTCGACACGCCAGGGTTGAATAATAGGTTCGCCCTGGGCCGCATGGGAGCGCAGCCAGGCGGGCCTAATGGGACCCGCATCGTCAGAAGGCAGATAGGTGACGCGGGTCAGGCGTTGGCCCTGGCGCCAGGGCACCTCAGGCGCCAGGGCATCGAGCAGCGCCGCAATCTCGATGGTGGTAGCGGCATAGGGATGCCGCTGAATGCGTGGGCGCCGGGCTCGATCAGCAGAGGCGGTCACAGGCTCTGCCTGGCGCTCGGCCCACACAAAGAACAAGTCGTCGTTCTGATCGTGATCCGCAATCCAGGTGCCATGCAAGACTGACTGTTGTCTCTGCAAAGCGCTAAACCCCTCAGTACACGCAAACGTCAACTCCAAGGTAACATGCTATTATATCCTACTTGGCGAATGTTGGCGAAAAACGCTTTGTCGGCTTGACGCATTCTGTCCCGCTACTAGAATGGTCGCCAGATCGGTGCATCTCTTGGAGGAGGTATCAGAATGGCAGAATTACAGGCGGGCGTTGTGGGCGCAGGTCTTTTGGGCAGCGCCCATGCAAGAAACCTTGATGAGAACCCCCAGACCCGGGTTGCAGCGGTGTGTGATCTGCGCATGGAGGCGGCGCAGGCGGTGGCCGGCCCCCTCGGCGCCCAGGCTTTTGGGGACGTACACGAGATGCTGCGCTCCCACAGCCTGGATCTGGTGGTGGTGGCAACGCCAGATGCCTTTCATCGAGAGCCTTCCATGGCTGCGATGGAGGCGGGCGTGCCCAACATCATCCAGGAAAAGCCGCTGGCTACGACCGTGGAGGATGCTCTGGCCCTATATGAGGCGGTCGAGCAGCGCGGCACGCGCTTTTTCGTCAACTATGCCAATCGCACAGCGCCCATGGATATTGCCACCTGTTATGTCATCCGGCAAGGGCTGTTGGGAGACGTCGTTTATGGTGAGGCGAGGCTGGACGACAATATCTCGGTGCCCACGCGGCTGTGGGGCGATCGCAGCCGGACCTGGGCCGCCGGCTCATCAACGGCGCATTTCCTGCTCAGCCATGTGGTAGACCTGCTGCGCTGGTATCTGCACCCGGCCGAGGTGCAGGAGGTGTACGCCATCAAGCAGGAGCGCGTGCTGGGCTTTACCCCGGACCTGTATGATGCCCACCTGCTGTTCGACAACGGCGCTCGGATGCGAGTCAAGGCAGAGTGGATCAAGCATATGGATGAGCTGGTCGAGTTCTACATGAGCTTTTCCGGTTCAGAGGGCATGGTGATCTATAACAAGCTGGCGGCTTTTGGCGCACGCCCCAGTTGGCGCGCCAACCTCTCGCAAGAGCTCGATACAGAGCAGCTCCTTGGGCATCAGAATGCCCTGTTGGAAGCGGGGGCCAACCTGCGCGCCCTGGTGCACCGCCCGACCCCAAGTGCCGTGGGTCTGTCGACCGAGGGGGACAACACCGCCCTGGCGCTGGAGAGCTGGAATCACAGCCTGGGCAAGTCGATGGCACTCCAGGATTACTGTGTGGATGCCATCCTTGGCGATACGCTGCAACCCGAAGCATGGAAGGGGCCTGGCCCCCTGCCCACGCACCATGATGGCCTGATGCAGTCGCTGATCGTTTCGGCTATCATCGCGTCGGCTGATGAGGGCCGCGTCGTGGCGCTCTCGGAACTCACCTGAGGAGAGATCATGCAACTCGCTGACCTGTTCGAAAGCCTCGAGCCAGAGCGTATCGAGACCGGGTTCCAGTTCACCGAGGGCCCTGTATGGCATCCGGAGGGCTACCTGCTCTTTAGCGACATCCCCGCTGACACCATCTATCGGGTGTCGGCGGATCATACGATCACGCCCTGGCGGCAACCAAGCGGCAACGCCAATGGCCTGACCTTGGACCGGCAGGGGCGTCTGGTCGCCTGTGAGCACGGGAACCGACGCGTATCGCTCACGATGCCTGATGGCGAGGTGCGGCCGTTGGCGACCCATTACGACGGCAAGCGGCTCAACAGCCCCAATGATGTGGTGGTGCGCAGCGATGGCAGCATCTATTTCACCGACCCGCCCTATGGCGTTCAGGAGGAGGCACGGGAGCTGCCGTTCAACGGCGTATACCGCATCAGCCCACAGGGCGCGATAGAGCTTTGGGTGGATGATTTCGATCGGCCTAACGGGCTGGCGTTCTCGCCGAACGAGGCAGTGCTCTATGTGGACGATACCGTGCGGCGTCACATTCGCGCCTTTGATGTGGGCGCCGACGGTGGGCTGTCCAACGGGCGCATCTGGGCTGACATGGACTCACCCGATGCTGGCGGCCCGGACGGCATGAAGGTGGATCGCGAAGGCAATGTCTATTGCACGGGCCCGGGCGGGCTGTGGGTGTTTACGCCGGGGGCAGAGTGCGTGGGCGTCATCCGAGGCCCCGAACAGCCGGCCAACCTGGCCTTTGGCGGCGCCAACCTGAATACGCTGTACATCACGGCGCGGACATCGCTCTACACGCTGCGCACCAAGCTCCCGGGCATGCCGGTCTTGTGAGAGCCTCTCGGCGTCATTCTGTCTGGGGGCGCTGGGCGTCTTGCCAGGAGCGCAGCACGGTGACCCCGGTGGCGGTGCCGGGAGCCAGATAGGCCTCGGGTATACTGAGTAGCACGAGCTTTCGCTCGCGACAGAGCCGCCAGATCGTGTCCATATCGTTCAACTCGGGCTCGGAGACATGCAGGCCGTAGAGGTTGCGGCTCTGGACCATATCGGCCACAAAGGAGGCACCCCGCCCGCAGAAATGGATGCATCCGCCGAACGTATCGAGGATACGCTGGTCATAGGGACGCACAAAGGTGCGATAGTGCTCGGCAGAGAGCATGATGGCAGTGTCGTTGCGCAGCATGGCGCCGCCACGCATCATCATGCTCCAATGGGTCGATAGGTCGGCACGGGCGCCCATCTTGTCGTACCAGTGGGACAGCCAGACGACGTAGGTGTCCGTGACCAGATCGAGCAGAGAATGCGCCAACTCGGGCTCGTCATACAACGCGAAAAAGATCTCGCTGCCCCACAGCAGATGGGCGATGTCAAACGGCCCTTGCAGGTCGGGGTGATAGATCTCGACAGCGGCGGCCAGGGCGGGATAGTCGCTCAGGGCCTCGCGATAGAACGCTGCGGTGTCCAGACAGCGGGCGCCCAGCCCGGTCCGCAGATCGGGCAGGCCGCGCTCCACCAGGCGCCGGATGTCGTCGACGCCACCGGGCAACGGATGCGCCCAGGGCAGCGAGGTCTCGGTCAGTTGGTAAGGACCACCCAGGATGTTGGAGAGGATCACCGTGCCATAGTTGGCGCGGATCGCCAGGGGGTGATGGTCGCCGAGCTGATAGTGCAGGAAAGGCCCGCGCAGCTCGTTGAGCAGCATCATGCCGGGATCCTCAAAGGCGTCGTTGTACGAATACTCGGGCCAATCGGCGTCGGGCACCGGCGGCACCTCGCCCCAATCTTCCCACACAAAGGGCAAGACCGGAGGCTCTTGCCAGGCGAACACCTGCCGGTAGAGAGCCGCAATGCGGCTCTCGCGCTTGGGGTCAATCAGCCGCTCGAACTTATGCAGATAGCGGGCCAGATCGTCTGCGACACGAGTATCCATTTCAACCTCCCTTAGGGCCGGATCACCGTTCCATCGAGGCGCCGGATCTCGGGCCAGTAGCCATGGCCGGGCTCTTCGGCAAAGGGATAGCGAGCGGCCAACTCCTCATCAATATCAATGCCCCAACCGGGCAGGTCGTTGGCCCACAGAGCGCCATCCCGCACGACAGGCGTCCCGGGAAAGACCTCTTGCAGGCGATCGCTCATCAGGCTCAGCTCTTGGATGCCAAAATTGGGCGTGGCCAAGTCCAGATGCAGGTTGGCGGCATGGCCCACGGGCGAGACATCGCCGGGGCCGTGCCAGGCGGTGCGCACGCCCATGAACTCGCAAAAGGCGGCCAGCTTGCGGGCCATGGAAAAGCCGCCGATGTCGGTGATGTGCACGCGGATAAAGTCGATCAGCCGCTCACGGATGAGGGGCGCATACTCGGCCACGTTGACGAACAGCTCGCCCATGGCCAGGGGCGTCGAGGTCTGCTGGCGCACGAGCCGGAAATAGTCGGCATCCTCGGGCGCGAACAGGTCCTCCAGGAAGAACAGACGATAGGGCTCGAGGGCCTTGGCCAGCCACACGCCGTCGATGGGAGGGATACGCTCGTGGACGTCATGCAGCAGCTCGACTTCGTCGCCCAGGGTGGTGCGCAGGTGCTCGAACAGGCGCGGGACCGCCCGCATGTACGGGCCCGGCTCCCAGGTGCGGGTCTGTTCCGGGGACAGGGCCTGCAGCGTCTTGCCCCCACGGCTGCCATAGGTGGTCAGGCCGGGGATGGCCATCTGGCAGCGGATGTGGCGAAAGCCCTGCTCCATATACTCACGGGCGCGGTCCTCCACCTCCTGGGGCTCGCTGCCCGAAGCATGCACATACACCGGCGCCGCCTCCCGCACCTTGCCCCCCAGAAGCTGGTAGACGGGCATGTTGGCGCGCTTGCCCTTGATGTCCCAGAGCGCCTGATCGACGCCGCTGAGGGCATTGTTGAGCACCGGGCCGCTGCGCCAGTACGAGCTCACATAGGCGGCCTGGTAGAAATCCTCGATGCGGTCCACGTCGCGACCGATGGCAAAGGGCTTGAGATACTCGTCAATGGCGGTGGCGACGGCCAGGGCCCGCTGGGTAAAGGTGGCGCAGCCGAGCCCATACAGGCCCGGTTCGCTGGTCAACACCTTGACTATGACGAGGCGGATGCCCTCGGGCGCCGTGAGAATGGTTTGCACATCGGTGATGGTGACGGGCTTGGCCCCTGCGACTGTCATGCTCTGTCTCCTTGTGCGCTGATGATTCTGCCAAGTATAGTAGACGTCCTCGGCACGGCTGACAAGTCTCTCTGGGCAAGGACGAGCCTTGCCCCCTACGGCGGGATGTATACCTTTGATGCTTGGGGTAGTGGAATCCAGGCTTTTGGGCGGCCACGGGGGGGCCGCCCCTACCACGTCACATGATAGAGCCGTCGGGCTATGCAAGGACCCTGACAGGTGGCGCTGGGGATGCTACAATCTCACCAGAATTCAGATATCGGCACAGCGTAGAGGCTCGGTCGCACCGCAGAGGCTGAAATGCGATCGCACGCCATCAAGGTTCTAGTAGGAGAGAGACGCCATGATCCATGACAAGCTGCCGCAGATCTGGTACGGGGCTGACTATAATCCGGACCAGTGGCCCGAGGAGACCTGGGCTGAGGACATGCGCCTGATGCGCCTCGCCCATGTGAACGTGGCCACGCTGCCGGTCTTTAGCTGGGCGTTGCTGCAGCCCGCCGAGGATCGTTACGAGTTTGCGTGGCTGGATCGCATCCTGGGCCTTTTGGCGGACAACGGCGTGTACGCCTGTCTGGCGACCTCGACGGCGGCCCAGCCGGCCTGGCTGTCACTGCGCTTTCCCGATGTGTTGCCGACCGGCTGGGACGGCCTCAAGCGGCGGCATGGCGGCCGGGTCAATTTCTGCCCCAGCAGCCCCAACTATCGGCGCTACTCGAGCGCTTTGGCCGAGGAGCTCGCCTTGCGCTACCAGGATCATCCGACCCTGGTAGCCTGGCACATCGCCAACGAATACGGCAATCACTGCTACTGCGAGCTGTGCGCCGAGGGCTTTCGCCAGTGGCTCAAGGAGCGTCACGGCTCGCTGGACGCGCTAAACGAGGCCTGGAACAACAACTTTTGGAGCCACCGTTTCTATGCCTGGCAGGAGATCGAGCCTCCCATGGCCATCGGCGAGCGCGGCAACAGCCCCATGCTCCTCGACTATGACCGCTTTCAGAACCAGGCCATCCTCGAATGTTACCTGGGTGAATACCGCGCCATCAAGGCCATCACGCCCGAGGTGGCCATCACGACCAATTTCATGAGCCAGTTCAAGCCCTTGAACTATGCCGCGTGGGCGCCCTATCTCGATGTGGTTTCCTTTGATAGCTACCCCAGGCCCGACCTGCCCATGAGCGACGTAGCGTTCAACCACGAGCAGATGCGCGGGCTCAAGGATGGGCAGCCCTTTATGTTGATGGAGCAGACGCCCAGCCAGACCAATTGGATGCCACGCAACCCGCTCAAGCGACCGGGCGTCATGCGTCTTCAGAGCTATCAGGCGGTGGCCCACGGGGCCGACACGGTCATGTTCTTTCAATGGCGGCGGGCGCGAGGGGGCCCTGAAAAGATGCACGGCGCCATCGTGGATCATGTGGGACACGAGCACACTCGCGTGTTCCAAGAGGTGCAGGAGTTGGGCGCCGAGCTCGAGAGTCTGGGCGATACGCTGCTGGATAGCCGGCAGGAAGCCCGGGTCGCGCTGCTGTTTGATTGGGAGAACTGGTGGGCGATCGATTATTCTTCGGGGCCCAGCGCCGATCTGAACTATATCGGTCTCTGCAAACGATACTATCACGCCCTGTGGCAGGCCAACATCGCCGTGGATGTGGTGCGTCCCGAGGCGCACCTGGAGGGCTATGATCTGGTACTGGCGCCTATGCTGTACATGGTGCGCCCGGGCGTGGCCGACCATCTCAAGACGTATGTGCGCCAGGGCGGGAGCCTGTTGGTCAGCTTTTTGAGCGGGCTGGTGGACGAGAACGATATGGCAACGTTGGAGGGCTACCCCGGCGAGCTGCGCGAGCTGCTGGGCATCTGGGTGGAAGAGTTCGATCCATTGCTGAAGGAGGAGACGCGCGGCGTCGTGATGCGCGAGCCGTGGGGACGCCTGCAGGGTGACTATCGCGCCGGGGTGCTATGCGACCTGCTGCACCTGGAGGGCGCCGTCGCGCGGGCCACCTTTGGCGAGAGCTTTTATGCAGGGCGCCCGGCCCTCACGGTGAACGAGTATGGGCAGGGCAAGGCGCTCTATGTGGCGGCGGATGTCGAGGATGCCATGCTACGAGACCTGCTGCTGACGCTGTGCGATGAGCGGGACATCGCTCCAGCACTGGAGGTGCCGGACGGTGTCGAGGTGACGCAACGGATCAAGGAGGGGCGGGGATACACTTTTGTCCTGAATCATAGTGGCGAGGAGCAGACGCTGCGCCTGCCAAAGGGATGTCGCGATCTGCTCAGCGGCCAGGCGCTGGAAGGAGAGGTGCGCCTTGCGGCCCACGACGTGTGGATTCTAGAAGGGCTCCCCGCCTGAGCTGCATGCCTCGGGCGTCGGCGCATAGTTGCCCGCCACGATGCCAGACTGGCCAGGCACTCGGCGGGCGATTTGCTGAGCGGGCAGCCTGTCGCACTATCGGCCCCGGCGCCGCTCGTGGCCGCGAAAGCGCAGGCGAATGGGCGTCCCCTCAAAGGGATAGCGCTCGCGGAGTCGGTTCTCGAGATAGCGTTCGTACCCAAAGTGCACGAGGCGCGGATCGTTCACGAAAAAGACAAAGGTTGGCGGATCGACAGAGGCCTGGGTGCCATAGTAGATGCGCAGCTTTTTGCCCGCGACCGTGGGGGGCGACGTGCGTGCCGTGGCGTCACGGATGATATCGTTGATCTGGGACGTGTTGAGCCGCACGAACCGCTGCTCATAGATGCTGACGATCTGAGGCAGCAGCCGCCGGGCGCGCTGCCCTGTGAGCGCCGAGATAAAGGCCATGGGCACCCAGGGCATGAACTTGAGCTCGCTACGCACGCGCTGCTGGAACTCGACCATGGTGTGGGTGTCCTTTTCGATCAGATCCCACTTGTTCACCACAACGATGACGCTCTTGGACTCTTCCAGGATATAGCCGGCCACGTGGGTGTCCTGCGCAGTAACGCCCTCACTTGCGTCGATCAGGAGCAGGGAGACATCGGCGCGGTTGATGGCCCGCATAGAGCGGATCACGCTGTACTGCTCGATACCACGGTCGATGCGCCCACGCCGCCGGATGCCGGCGGTATCGATCAGGATGATCTCTTGGCCCTCGAACATGATGCGAGTATCGATGGCGTCGCGGGTGGTACCCGGCACCTCAGAGACGATCACCCGCTCCTCGCCCAACAGACGGTTCAGCAGCGATGACTTGCCGACGTTGGTGCGCCCTACCAGCGCCACGTGGATCGCCGTGGTGTCCTCTTCTTCGAGGGGGGCGTCGGGCAGCAGCTCGATGAGTTGATCCAGCAGCTCGCCGGTGCCCATGCCGCGCCCAGCAGAAACAGGCATGGGATCGCCCAGGCCGAGGGCATAGAACTCGTGGATGGCCATCTCGCGTTTGAGGTTGTCGGCCTTGTTGGCCACCAGAACCAAGGGCTTGCTCGCGCGGCGCAGCAGGTCGGCAATCTCTTGATCGGCGCTGGTGAGCCCCTCGACGATATCGGTCAGCAGCACGATCACATCGGCCTCACGCATGGCGATCTCGGCCTGAGCGCGGATCTGCTCGGTGAGCCGGTCGGTATCGCCCAGAATCAGGCCGCCAGTGTCGATCAGTGAGAACACGCGCCCGCCCCACTCCACCTCGCCATAGTGCCGGTCGCGGGTGGTGCCGGGGACATCCTCAACGATAGCGCGGCGCTCACCGATGAGCCGATTGAACAATGTTGACTTGCCCACATTGGGGCGGCCCACCAGGGCTACTATAGGTTTCTCAGACATATCGTTCGTCAGTATCCTTATCTATGGGAGTGCGAATACAGCACGGGTGCGCATTCGCCTTATGGCGTCGACACTATGGCCTTGGCGTCGCAGTCGGCCTGGGCGTCGGGGTCGGAGTGGGCATGGGCGTCGGCGTGGCCTGCATCTCGATAGTGACCTCGACATACTGAGGCACAATGTCCCTCACCTCGAGGTCTTGCAAGGCCGGCTGGCCGTCCATATAGATCTCGACCTGCGGGCGCACCTGATGCGTCCCCGGCCCCAGGCCAGACAGGTCCAGAATCGCGGTGAGCCGCTCGGGCTGCAACTCGTCCAGCAGTACGGATGGGCCCATGAGAAAGACATCCACTGTTTGCAGGAATGGCGCGACCTGCAAGCCTTCCTGGAGACGTTGCACCCTTAATGGCAGCTCGACCGTGGTGCCGCCGGTAATCGCATCGATGCCAACCGTCACAAGCACCTCGCCCTGGCCCTCTTGCTGGCCCAATACCGAGACATCCTCTGGCAGGTCAAGCTCCATGCGGGCGGCGATCATACGCGTAGCGCCGCTAACGGATAGATCCCCCTTGACCTCAATGAGGCTGGCCATCCCCTCGATCACACTGGGAGGGCCCACGACGGTAACCGTGGCAGGCATCACATTGACGCTACTGACGAAATAACCCCGTGCGGGCTGGCCTGTAGTCCGGACCCGTATCGCCACCTCACGATAGTTCTCGCGACGCTCAATGGGGACCTGAACACGTACAGAAGCAGGGATCACCTGAATGTCCTGCATGGGCTGCCCTGCCTCATCACGAACGCTCAACTCGACGGTTCGATCAACTGGATTACGCTGGTTGGCGACAGACACCGTGCCAAAGACCTCTACGGCACGAGCTAGTTGTGAGACGGCGCCACTCAGCGTGACCTCTTGGGGATCGATCAAGGGCTGAGATGCCTGGAACCCTAGAGGGACTTCGTCCAGTCCGTTGATCTCGATGTTCACAGCGCGCACTTCTCTCTCGGTTCTTTCGAGGCGCACGTATAATGCTTGCGGATGCACGCTCAGTATGGTGACTGTCGGGTCTGAAACAGATATCTCCACCGGCACCACGTGCATCCCCTCGTCCAGACCGTTCAGATCTGCTGTGGCAGCAAAGTCGGCGGCGGTGAGCGTTTCCCAACTAGAGGAAAAGGCCCGTATGCGCACCCGCACCGCGTTGACTGGCTCATTCACTATGACCAGATCAGCCGATTGATGGAGCAACTGAACTGGGATCTGTGCGGGAAAGAAATCTTCGCGCGGTCGATCAGTCTGGTATGTGGCACTGATCCAGATAATTGTTCCCAAAAGAAGGGCCAGTAGAGCCGTCCCTATGCGATCGAACAGAATCTCACGCACCCGAGTACTCCTTATGAATAAAAACTAGATCATGTGCGTCCACGGGTCTGCGTGGTGCCGCCGGTGGTCTGGCGCTCTCGTTCTTCTTCCTGACTACGGCGTCGATCACGACGGGAGCGCAACAGCGCCTGAAGCAGCGTAGTCAAGCGGCGCTCGTCGAGATGGCGGACGATGCGGCCGTTGCGCGCCATAGAGATGATACCCGTCTCTTCGGAGACTACCACTACCACCGCGTCGGTCCGCTCTGACATGCCCAAAGCGGCGCGATGGCGCGTCCCCAGATGGGTCTCGGTGGTAATGGTTTCTGCCAGCGGCAGCAAACAACCCGCAGCGATAATGTTGCCATCGCGAATGATAATGGCGCCATCGTGTAGTGACGTCCCGGGATAAAAGATCGTCTGTATAAGGGAGGCTACCACCAGCCCGTCGATGGTGACGCCCGTTTCGACGTAATCTTGCAGGCCAGTTTCGCGCTCGATGACGATCAGGGCGCCGTGACGCTGCAGCGACAGCCGATGGCAGGCGGTGGCAATCTCTCGCACCACGCGATCGAGCTGCACTTCGCGGCTTCCAGACCAAAGGGCCAACCCCCCTGCTCGGCCCAGGCGATCGATGGCCCGCCGTAGCTCGGGCTGCAAGATAATGGCGACGACCACCAGCAGCGCCTGACCGGTGCTGCGGAGAAGCCAATTAAAGGCGGTGAGCTCGGCGATGCTACCAAAGAGCAATACTGTCAGCGCCAGCAAGATGACGCCACGCAAGAGCTGCACTGCCTGGGTGCCCTGCACCATGACCAGGACGCCATACACGATGCCCGATACCAACAGGATATCGATCAAGCTGCGTAGATCGAGCCTCGAGAGCAGCCAAAGCAGATTGGCCACCTAGTTTAGTCCTCCCGTACGTACACCAGAATTGCCTTTTGCGCGTGCAGCCGATTCTCAGCCTGATCAAAGAGCCAGGATAGGGGTCCATCGGCCACAGAGTCCGTAATTTCTTGGCCGCGATGCGCCGGCAGACAATGCATGACCCCGGCGATGGATGGGCCCTGGGCCACCAACTCCTCGTTGATCTGAAACGGGGGAAATGCGCTGTTGCGGCGCTGGGTTTCCTCTTCCTGACCCATGCTCGTCCAGGTGTCGGTATAGAGGATGTCGGCCTCACGGATGGCCTCGACAGGATCCTCCATCAGACGTATGCTGCCACCCGATTGTTCCGCCAGGCGCTCGGCGCGGGCCACCGTCTCGGCCTGGGGGCGATAGTCGGGCGGGGTAGCGCCCACGACATGCATCCCCATGAGCGCGCCCCCGACGAGCAACGAGTGCAGCACATTATTCCCATCCCCCAGGTAGGTGAGCCGCACATCACGTAGGGTGCCCAGCTTTTCCAAAATCGTGAGGAGATCAGCCATGGCCTGGCAGGGATGGCTATAGTCCGAGAGGCCGTTGATGACGGGCACGCTGGCCCATTTGGCGAGCTGCTCGACATCCGAATGAGCAAATACCCGCGCCATGATGGCGTCCACATAGCGACTGAGCACCCGGGCGACGTCAGGGGTGCTCTCTCGCTCGCCGAGGCGAATCTCATCGGGCGAGAGATAGAGGGCGTGCCCCCCCAACTGGTACATCGCCATCTCAAAGGACACGCGGGTGCGCAGCGAGGGTTTCTGAAAGATCATGGCGAGGCTACGTCCGGCCAGCAACGGTTCGGCGCGGCCGTCGTGTAACGCGGTCTTGAGCTCGGTTGCGAGCGTTAGGAGCTGCTCGATCTGAACAGCATCGAAATCCTCAAGGTCAACAAAATCGCGCTTCACAGTGCCTCTCCTCGATGGTTCCTTGGATCCGTCCTGGCGGCGATCAATGGTCGTAGGGCTTGAGGGCCCAGATCAGGTCATAGTCCACCTGCCAGCGGTGGCTGTTGATCTCGGCCAGTCCTTCCCGGGCCAAGAGAGCCTCCATGCGACCCCGGCCACAGTGTCGCCCCGGCAGGAACCAGGCCTCCAGCCCCACGCGGTTGGAAACGAGCAGCACGCCACCAGGCTTGAGCACGCGTGCCATCTCCCGGATGACCTCTCGCGGGTCGCGCATGAACTCGAGCGCCTCCAGGCAGCTCACGGCGTCAAAGGTCGCGTCGGCGAACATGAGATCGTGGGCGTCGCCCTGGATGAGCTGAATGCGCTCCCCCTGGCCACGTTCGCCATCCATCAGATCCTTTTGCGCCTCTCGCAGCATTCCCTGCGAGTGATCCACCCCGACCAGTGTGGCGTCGAGCTCGCCGGCTGCGGCCACGGCAAGCAGCGCGCGCCCCGTGCCGGTGGCCACATCCAGGATGTGCGCCCCCGGCGTATCCTGCATCATCCTGGCCAGCGGCAACCCCACAAAGCGGGCTTCATCCACAAAGCCAAACTTTTTGATGGCATTGTAGCGGCGCGCCGTCCAATCATACAGTCTAACAACGGCGCGGGTGCCGAGATACGTGCCCTCTGTCGTAACCAACAGCCAGTAGGCCAGGGTCACAAAGATCAGGAACAACAGCGTAAGACAGCTAAGCATCAGGGCACCATACCCCAGTAGCTGCTTGCAGCGGCCACCAAGAACCAGCTCCCGAGCCAGCTCAGGTCAAGCAATGCAGCCGGCATCACCCGCGGCGTGAGCCGATGCAGGTCATCCGCCAGGGCTGTAATGCCGACCACGCCGGCCAACAGCGGCTGTCGCGCAACCAGCAAGGCGCCCATCCAGGCAGCCCAGGCCAGCCGTGTGGCCCATAGCATGGGACGATCAGGGATCGGACGATCAGGGATCGGAAGGTTGGAGCCGGCGCCCTCAGACAGCGACTGATCTCGCAGCCTGCACCAGGTCCCGATGGCAGCCACCACCCCGAGGGCCAACAGCGGGCTTTGCCAGTGCGCCACCGAAAGGAACCCCAGCGTCCACGCCACCAGCACCTGCAGCCCCACCAACATGGGGACAGCCTCTCGGTGGGGGCTGCGGCCGGCGGCCAGCGCTACCACCACACCCAGAGCCAAAGCCGCCTGCGTCAGGTAGGCTACCGGCTCTCCCAGAAGGGTGGCAATCAGGAGCGCCAATCCGGCGCCCAGCACCGCCGCAAGCAGTTCTCCCGGCATATCCGTGCGCCTCTCGTCAGCGAGAGGCAACAGCCTGACAAAGTGAACGAGCCCTGTATAAAAGGCTCCCAGAGCGAGATCCACGAGCACCCAGAGTGCCAACAGCCCCAACCAATCACTGGTCTGAGCACGGAACCCGCCACCGACCAGAGTTCCGGCCAGTAGAGCACAAATAGCGTAGCCGTTCGGTCTAAGGGTAATACGCACGAAATAGACTCTGCCTCACAGGCGATACCAAAGAACAGGTAGACGACTCTAACTCAATCATTATAGCACTGCCGAGGCGCAATACCTAACTCTACGGACGCTCAGCAGACTCGGATGCGCCTCGAGAAAAGGATGCCGACCATCAGCCCTCTTCGGCTGGCGCAGCAAGCTCCACGTCTACAGCGCGAGGCCCCTTCTCGGTCATTTGGACATGGTAGCGGACAGCCAAGCCTTTATTGGGGCGGACGCGTCCCGGCTCCCGAAAGGAGGAAACGTGCACGAACACCGAGCCACCATCGTCCTCGTTGATAAAGCCAAAGCCGCGTTGACGACTATACCACTCGATTACGCCGCTGCGACGCCGCGTGAGCCTTTCGAGGGTGCGACAGGCTGGACAGATGCTGGGACGAGCCGCACCTGCGTTGTGTCGCTGCTCCTCACGGGAATACAAGAATCGATTTCTGCACGATTGGCAGGTAAGATAGAGGTCCTTGGGTTGGCGGTCAATCACAGACTGGCTCCTGAATCATCTTTTGCATTACTCTATTATAGGCAAGCAACGAGTAGGGTCAACGCCCCTCAAACAATGCTGGCCAAAAGCGGGGGGCCGCGCTGGTGATTTGTGTCGAATGCATGAGCGGTTATAATCGTATCGTTGTCATCCTATTGGAGAGAGAGGCCAGATGTTGAAATCACACCATTGCGGCGCCCTGCGCAGCGATCACGCAGGCGAGCATGTTGCCCTGGCGGGCTGGGTCCATCGTCGACGCGACCACGGCAATCTCATCTTTATCGACCTGCGCGACCGCTTTGGCATCACCCAATTGGTGTTCAATCCCGATCACTCGGCCACCGCTCACCAGATCGCATCGCAACTGCGGAACGAGTACGTGATACGCGCTCTGGGCACCGTGCGCACACGCCCCGAGGGCATGCGCAACCCGGACATGGCCACGGGCGATGTCGAGGTGATGATCGACCAGCTCGAAATCCTCAACGAGTCACGCGAACCGGTATTCCACATCAGCCGTGAGACCGAGGTGGACGAGGCCCTGCGCCTGCGCTATCGCTATCTGGATCTACGGCGACCCCGCATGCAGCGCAACATGATCCTTCGCCATCGTGTGACGCGGTTCATGCGCGAGTATCTCTCGGAGCGGGACTTTGTCGAGATCGAGACCCCGATCTTGATCAAGAGCACGCCCGAGGGCGCCCGAGACTATGTGGTGCCCAGCCGGCTTCACCCTGGCAGGTTCTATGCCCTGCCCCAGTCGCCCCAGCAGCTCAAGCAGTTGCTGATGGTGAGCGGGTTCGAGCGTTACTTTCAGATCGCCCGCTGCTTTCGCGATGAGGATCAGCGAGCCGACCGCCAGCCCGAGTTCACCCAGCTCGACGTGGAGATGTCCTTTGTGGATCACGAGGATGTGCTTCAACTCCTCGAGGGGCTGCTGACAGAGCTGGTGCCTGCTGTGTCGGACAAGCGCGTGCAGCAAAGTCCCTTTCCGCGGCTAACCCATACCGAGGCGATGGCGCGCTATGGCAGCGACAAGCCGGATGTCCGCTTTGAGATGCTGCTCATCGATCTCACGGACCTGTTGGCCGAGTCGGGCTTTCGGGTGTTCCAGCAGGTGTTGCAGGCCGGCGGCCAGGTCAAGGCGATCCGTGCGCCCGGCTGCGCCGGCTATTCGCGACGCCAGATCGACGAGCTGACCGAGCTGGCCCGGGAGCATGGGGCAAAGGGCCTGGCGACGATACAGATGCGTGACGAGGGGCCGCACTCGCCCATCGCCAGGTTTCTCTCTGAAGCAGAGATGACAGCGATCCTGGAGCGGACGGGCGCTGAACCAGGCGATCTGCTGCTGATCGTGGCCGATAAGGCCCCCGTAGTTGCCCAGGTGCTGGGCCAGCTCCGGCTCGAGATGGGCAGGCGCCTCAATCTGCTCGATGATGATGTACTGGCCTTTGCCTGGATCACTGATTTCCCTCTGCTCGAGTGGAACGCCGAGGAGGAGCGCTTTGAGGCGGTGCATCATCCCTTTACGGCGCCCTTTGATGAGGATCTGGATCTGCTGGAGAGTGCTCCGGGACGGGCGCGCGCCAAGGCGTATGACATCGTGGCTAATGGCTATGAGATCGGCGGCGGCAGCATCCGAATCCATCGCCGCGACGTGCAGTCCCGGCTCTTTCGCACCATCGGGATGACGGATGAGGAAGCGCACGCCCAGTTCGGCCATCTGCTGGAGGCGTTCGAGTTTGGCGCGCCGCCCCATGGCGGGATCGCCGCCGGCCTGGCTCGCCTCGTGATGCTCTTGGCGGGCGAGCCCAACATCCGTGAGGTGATGGCATTTCCCAAGACCCAGAGCGCCGTAGACCTGATGACCAATGCGCCGTCGGGCATCTCGGCGCGACAGCTTGACGATCTCCATATTCAGATCAAAGACTAGGCCCGTGGTGAGGAACTGAAATGGCCCTACAGACCAAGCGCAAGGAGAGGTTGCGCGAGTTTCAGGATCGCATCGACGTTTCCTTCGAGAACCTGGCGCTCCTGGACCAGGCGCTGACCCATAGCTCGTTTGTGAACGAGGCGCGGGCCGGCCAGGGGCATGATAACCAGCGGCTAGAGTATCTAGGCGATGCCATTCTCGATTTCCTGGTGGGCGAATGGCTCTACAAGAGCTATCCTGATGCGCAAGAGGGCCAGCTTACCAGCCTGCGCGCTCAGGTTGTGCGCAACGATAGCCTAGCCGAGTGGGGCCGCGAACTGGGGATTGGGCGTTACCTGCGCATGGGGCGCGGCGAGGCGGCTACGGGCGGCCCTGAACGCGAAGCGAATCTGGGCGCAGCCGTCGAGGCGCTGATCGGTGCGTTATATCTGGATCGGGGCCTCCAAGAGACGCGAGCCTTTGTCGATGCCTTTTTGGAAAAGCGCGCTTCGGAGATCGGGCTGGCGCAGGCGATCAAGGATGCCAAGAGCTATCTGCAGGAACAGGTGCAGTCAACGCTGCGCGAGACGCCCCAGTATCAGATCGTGTCAGAAGAGGGGCCCGATCACGCCAAGATTTTTACGGCTGTGGTGATCGTCAATGATGAGATCTGTGGCGAGGGAACGGGCGGCAGCAAGCAGGCGGCACAGCAGGCCGCTGCCGGGGACGCCATCGAGCGCCTCGGCATCTGAGCGTGTAACAGGGCGCCAAGTGAGGCGCACATGCATCGGTATGACCAAGATTTAGGAGAGCATGCGGCTCAAGCGTCTGGAGCTATACGGTTACAAGAGCTTTGCCTCGCGCTGCACATTCGAGTTCAGCAGCGGCATCACCGCCATCGTAGGGCCCAACGGCTGCGGCAAAAGCAATGTCGCCGATGCGGTGCGCTGGGTTCTGGGCGAGCAAAGCTATAGCAACCTGCGAGCGCGACGCACCGATGACATGATCTTTGCCGGAGCCGGCAGGCGCTCGCGCCTGGGTATGGCCGAGGTCACTCTCACTCTGGACAATAGCGACGGCTGGCTCCCCATCGATTACACCGAGGTCACCGTTGGCAGGCGCGCTTACCGTTCTGGCGAAAACGAGTATCTCCTTAATGGCAACCGGGTACGACATCGAGACATTATCGACCTCCTGGGCTCGGCCGGCGTGACGCCCGGCGCCTATATCGTGATCGGGCAGGGCCTGGTAGACGCGGCTCTATCGCTCACGCCCGAAGCCCGGCGTATACTCTTTGAAGAGGCTGCCGGCATCGCCCCCCAGCTCAGGAAACGGCAGGAGACCCTGGACCGCATCCAGGAGACCCAGCGCAACCTGGAGCGAGTGGAAGACATTCTCAACGAGCTGCGGCCTCGCGCCCGCATGCTCCGTCGGCAGGCCGAGCGGGCCGAGGAGCATCTTTTGCTCTCGCAGGACCTGAGCGAGCTGCAGCGCATCTGGTTCGGGTACCAGTGGCAGAGCATCCAGCAAAAGCTGGTGAGTGCCGAGGCGCACATGTTAGCAACCCGCGAGCAACTCGAGGCCCAGCACAATTATTCGCGCGAGTTGCAGGCCAAGCAGGCGCCCCTGCGGCAGGCAGAGGAGCTGCAGGAGCGCAAGATCGAGGGGCTGATGGAGCGTCTCTCGCGCCTGCGGGATGAACTCGAGACATTGCGCCGCGAGCTGGCCGTGGCGACCGAGCGCAGTCGCCAGTATGATCAGCAGCGGCAGCAGCTGGCGCATGATGGCGAGGCGCTCCAGTCGCGCCGCACGATCCTGGTGGAGCAGGTCGAACGCTCGGCCACTGAACTTGCCGAGCAGCAAGCCAGTACCCAAGAGACAGCGCGACAATTGGCCGAGGTGCGTGAGGAGCTCAAGGGCCTGGACGTACGCCGCCAGGCCATGGAGCGGGAGATTCTGACGTTGGAGCGCAAGCTGGCCGAGCGAGAACGCACCTCGTCGCGCCAGCAGGCTCGCCTGGAGCAGTTGGGCGAGCGCCGGCGCGAGCTGGTCCGCGAACAAGAGGACCTGGCAGCCCGGAGCGCCCAGGCCGAGCAGCGCCTGGCATCGCTCCAGCAACAGACAGAGGAGCTGCAGGCGCGGGAGAGCGAGACCGCCGGGCAACTCGAGGCACGGGAGCAGGCGCAGGAAGACACCGAGGCACAGATCGTGGCCGCCCGAGAGGAACTGGCCACCGCCGAGCAGGTTGCCGCCGAGGCGCGCTCCGAGCGGGACCACCTTGTGAGGCGTCGGCGCTCGCTCACCCGCCTCAGAGAGCAACTCAGCGACTATCATCCAGGGGTCCGTGAGGTGCTGCGAGCGGCAGAGAGGATCGGGGGCGTGCGGGGCACGGTTGCCAGCCTGATGCGGGTACCTCAGGCCTATGAGCAGGCCATCGAGGCTGCCCTGGGCGCACGGGTGCAGAATATCGTCACCGAGCGTTGGGAAGATGCCGAAGCGGGTATCGCCCTGCTCAAGCAAAGCCGCGCAGGATGGGCCACCTTTTTGCCTCTCGACACTCTGCGGCCCTCGAGACCGCTGCGGTTGCAGCCGGACGAGGGCATCATCGGGATCGCCAGTGAGCTGGTGGAGTACGATCCCGAGCTCAAGCCCGTCTTTGAGATGCTGCTGGGGCGGATCCTCATCGTCGAAAGCCTGAGCGCCGCCCGCCGGCTGCTGGGGCGGCGCACCGGCGCCTCGCTGATCGTGACCCTGGGAGGAGAGACGGTGCAGCCCAGCGGGGCCCTGAGCGGTGGAACACGTCGCGGGCAGGGACAGTTGCTGGCTCAACAGCGCGAGTGGCGCGAGCTGCCCGGCCAGATACGAACTGTGGAAGCGCAGCTATCCGAGGCAAACGACATTGTCGCAGCGCAAGAACAGCATCTGAACGACCTGAGGCAGCAGATCCGTGAGCGCACCCGCGAGATCACCGCGACACGCCAGGCACTGCAGGCCGCCCATCAGGCGGTAACGCGCCAGGGCGATGAGGTAAGCCGCGCAGAACGAGAGATGCGCTGGGTGGCCTCACGCATTGAGGAGGTGGCTCGCGAGTTGTCCAGTCTCGATGCTCGTGAGCAAGAGCTGGAGGAGGAGGGGCAGAGCCTGCGCCAGTCTGGCCAAGATCTCGGGGAGAGCCTGGATGCGCTGCGCGAGCAAGCTGCTGCCGCCCAGAATCAGCCTCTCCGGGAGCGAGCTGGTGAGCTAGAGACCCAGG
>SLPC01000097.1 GCA_007132185.1 Anaerolineae bacterium
ATCGTTCAGCGCCCACAGATCAATGTCCAGGCCATCGCCGTAGCCGGCCTCCTCCAGAAGCCTGCGCGCTTCGTCGAGATCCTGCTGCCAGATGCTCGTCTCCACGTGCCAGATATTGCCGGGAATGACGGGATTGTCGTCGGCCAAGTGGGTCGGCACGACCCCGCCCCAGACCAGCTCGGTCATCGCCTCGCGATCGGGGATCAGCTTGAAAGCGCGGCGCACCCGATCATCGGTAAAGGGCTCGACATCCAGCCGCATGAATAGGTGTTCCCTACGTCCGGGAGGGCTGAATACCAGGTTCAGGTTCGGATCACCCTCCACGATCGACAGCAGTGGGATGGGTACTGTCTGCACTGCGTCCAGATCCCCAGCCTGCAAGGAACTGATCAGCGTAGTGGCCTCTGGAATGGTTACTGTCTCGAGCTCATCGAGATAGGGGAGGCCCTCTCGCCAGTAATCGTCGTTGCGCTCGAACACGATGCGTTCGGCATTGGCATAGTTCTCGATCCTAAAGGGCCCGGTGCCCCGCGGCTGGCTGTTGATCTCGTCATCGGTCAGGTCGTGCGGCACGATCATAGCCCCTCTGTTCGTCGTATCGGTCGGAAAATCGGCGTTGGGGCCCTCCAACCGAAAGCGTACCGTGTGTTCATCGGGCGTCTCGATGGCAGTGATGTCGGCAAAGATCACCCGATGGGGCGAGCCAAAATCTGGGTCCAGAATCCGCTCAAAGGTGTGCACGACATCGTCGGCCACCAACTCGCGGCCGTGGTGAAAACGCACTCCCTCACGGAGCCTGAATTCCCACGTTTGGCCGCCATCCTCGGGATGCCACTCTGTGGCGAGCCGGGGCACAAGCTCTGTCAACTGCGCATCCATGCCAACCAGCCCCTCATAGATCCAGTTCGAGAACGTGATGGGTAGCCCGATGGCCAGAGCCGGATCGAGAAAGCCATCGGGCATTCTCGTGGTACCCCAGCGCAGGCGCCCGCCATGCTGAGGTTCGCCTGGCACAGGCTCTGGTTCGGGCGTGGGCTCGTCAGCCGGAGCAGGGGTCTCTAGCTCCGGTACAGGTGTCGGCTCGATTGCCGGATCTCTGATGGCCGCATCGCAGGCGGCAATGAGCAAGGCTCCCGAAGCGATTCCGGTCAGCCTGAGCAGCTGCCGTCGTGAGAGCTTTTTGAAATTGTGTTCATCGCACATAGCCAGTCCCTTCTTGTCCAGCAGACGATACTGCAATCGAGGCGATGCGCTCCTTACACCCCATCAAGGCATGGGCTATCACCTGGAACCCTGTGTAAAAGAGAACGAGTACGTCGCCTACGACCGGGTCACCAAGGCGCATTGCGGCGCATCAGGGACCGAGTGACCGTCACACACGTGGCCTGCAGCGGATGATCAGAGGACCGATGAAAAGCGGAGAAAAGCTCGAGGTCGTCCCCGATGCGTGTCCCAAGGATTCCATATAGCCTCGGAAACGCAATGGATCATGTTCAATCGTTTCCAAAGCATACAAGCCGTGATATGGGCATCTATCTTAGTCACCCTTCACAACAACAGAAACACGCGTCAGGTCGCCAATCAAGTCCTCAACTGCTATTGACCCAGACCCGCGATCTTGCGCAGGCTTACGCCTTGATGCTGGTCGCTCAAGCCGTGGTTGATCGATCAGTACGGACTGCCATCAAAACGCACGACCTTATCTCAATGATACTAGCTTTTGAACGTGTGTCAAGCGGTTAGCGACGTCGATTGGCCTAGGCGTAATTATGGTTGCTGCCAGGCAAGTCTGAGAGTTGCTTGGGCGAAAGACGGATACCCAGAGTGCATCCAAGAGTAAAGGCTCAACCCAACAGAAAATAGCATACAATTACAATATCAGCGATAGGGTAGGGGCAAAGAGGACTGTTCCAAGTGCATGAACTCATACGCATGTAAGCGTGCTTTTCCTACAGGTCGACGCGCATCAGGCCACTGTTAGGCTGTGCCATGGCGGTAGAGCGCGAAATCCGCACTGGTCAGAACCCGAGGCTCATGCTATAATGCCCACGGTAACTCGATAACAACTAGCGTTTCTCCGAATCGCAGCGCCTACCGGCTTGATGCCCAGGGCGTGCGATCGTCGTGCCGCTATCGGCGGCCAACGGTAAGGTTGGAAACGGCCTTGCCCCCCGTATTCGGAAAGGAGAATATCGCTCGGTCGCTCTGCGGACCGGCGTTCTCCTTGTGGGCGCCGGTTTTTTTGTATGGATGGAGGGTTCATGCGGTTTCAGGCAGCGGTCGTCACCATAAGCGACAAGGGCTCGCGTGGGGAGCGCGAGGACACCAGCGGTCCCTTGCTGGCCCAGGGGCTCGAGTCTATGGGCGCCACCATTGTTGAGCGTCGCATCATCGCCGACGAGACCGAGCAGATCACCGAGACGCTCCGCCGGTTGGCCGACGGCGGTGACGTCGATCTGATCGTCACTACCGGCGGCACGGGCGCTGCGCCACGTGACATAACGCCCGAGGCCACGCTGCAGGTCATTGACCGGGAGATGCCCGGCATTGCCGAGCTCATTCGCTGGCAGGGCTATCAGCATACGCCCCGGGCGGTGCTCTCGAGGGGCGTGGCGGGACTGCGCGGCCAATGCATGATCATCAACCTGGCCGGCAGCCGGGGCGCCGTGGCCGACGGCCTGGCAATTCTCAAGCCTGTGCTGGCCCATGCCCTGCAAATGGCCCAGGGCGTCGATCTGGAGCATGGAGGCGATGGCGATGAGCACGCGTGATGCATATCCGATTCTCAGCGTTAAAGAGGCGCGGGCGCGCATCCTCGACTATGTAGCTCCCCTCCAGGCCGAGAGCGTTCCCATTCTGGAGGCGTTGGGGCGCGTGCTCTGCGAGAATGTGCTGGCCGATGCGCCGATTCCGCCCCATGACAACTCGGCCATGGATGGCTATGCCGTGCGCCATGCCGATCTGCTGACAGAGGATGCGCCGCGGTTGCCCGTGATTGGCCACGTGCCGGCGGGCGCTGTCTGGGAGGGCGCCCTCGAGGCGGGCCAGGCGCTGCGCATCATGACCGGCGCTCCCATGCCCGCCGGGGCCGATACGGTGGTGCGCTTTGAGGACACCGAGACGCACGGCGAGTGGGTCACCATCCGCCGCGTGCCCAAAGCGGGCCGCAACGTGCGCCGCGCCGGTGAGGACGTCATGCCGGGGACCGTGGTCCTCGCCAAGGGGCAGGCCCTGGGCGCGCCCGAGATCGGGATGCTGGCCTCGGTGGGCCAAGCCCACGCTACGGTGCATCGTCGCCCACGGGTGGCGGTCCTTGCCACCGGCGACGAGATCCTGCCTCTCGAGGCGCCGCCTGAGCCGGGCAAGATCCGCAACATCAACTCCTACACTAACGCCGCCCAGATTCTGGAGCTCGGTGGCGAACCCCTGGTGCTTGAGGTGGCCCCTGACCGCGCCGACTCGCTGGTAGCGCGGCTGCAAAGCGCCGTAGAGCAAGAGGCCGACCTGATCGTGACGTCAGGGGGCGTCTCGGTGGGCGACTTTGACCTGGTCAAGGAGGTGCTGGCCTCTGAGGGGAACATCGATTTCTGGTGGGTGAATATGAAGCCAGGCAAGCCTATGGCCTTTGGTCTGCTCAAGGGTATTCCACTGCTGGCGCTCCCGGGCAACCCGGTGGCGGCCATGCTCAGTTTCATGCTCTTTGGGCGCCCCGCGGTGCTCAAGATGCTGGGGTATCGCCAGTGGGGTCTGTCAAAGGTGCGCGCTCGTCTTGCAGAGACCATCGAGCGCAAGGATGGTCGTCGCCACTATTTGCGCGTGCACCTTGATCACACCGAGCGGGGCCTCACAGCACGGCTCACCGGCGACCAGGGCTCGGGCATCCTGACCTCGATGATCATCGCCGATGGCTTGGCGGTGATTCCCGAGGACCGCGAGCACCTGCCCGCCGACAGCCTCGTGGATGTGATCCTGCTGCGCCCTGACGAGTTCTGGTCAGCATGAGCGACTTTGTCACCCGCAGCGCCTATCCGATGATTCCGTTCGATGATGCGATGGAGATCCTTTCGGAGCGGATTGCCCCGCTGGCCCCTCACCGGGTGCCATTGGATGATGTATTGGGTCTGGTGCTTGCCAAAGAGGTATGCGCCGAGGGGCCCCAACCGTCCTTTGCCGCCTCTACGATGGACGGCTATGCCGTGCGGGCCGATGACAGTGTCCAGCCGCGCCGGGTGCTGGGCGAGCAAGAGGCGGGTCAGGTGCTCGATATCACGCTGCAGCCCGGCACATGCGTGCGCATCATGACCGGAGCGCCGCTGCCCAAGGGGAGCGACGCCGTCATCCCCGTCGAGTGGACCGTCGAGCGCGACGGCTGGATGCAGACCGAGACCCCGGTCGAGGCAGGGCGCAACGTCCGCCCCGTGGGGGCCGACCTGGCTGCGGGACAGCGGGTGCTGCCCGCCGAGACGGTGCTGGGGCCGGCCGAGATCGGGCTGCTGGCCAGCCTGGGTATGGTCGAGCCACGGGTCTATCCCCGGCCACGGGTGGCGGTATTGGCCACCGGCGACGAGCTGGCGCCCCAGGGGCAGCCTCTGTTGCCCGGCCAGATCCGCGACAGCAACTCGTACATTCTGACCTCTGCCATCCGCACCATCGGTTGCACGCCCCAGCGCATGCCGCGCATCGCCGACTCGCGGGAGGGGCTGCGCGATGCCATCCTCGCCGCCGTGGCACAGGCCGATCTGGTGCTCACCACCGGCGGCGTCTCGATGGGCACCCGCGACCTGATCAAGCCCGTGCTCGAGGAGCTGGGCGACGTGCACTTTGGTCGTGTGGCCATCCAGCCAGGCAAGCCGCTGACCTATGCCACCGTGCGGGGCGTCCCCGTCCTGGGACTACCGGGCAATCCGGTGTCGACCTTGGTGGGTTTCGAGGTGGTCGTGCGCCCCGTGCTACGCCTTATGGCTCGCCTGCAGGCCCGCCATCGCCCCGAGCGCGATGTGCGCCTGCGGCACGGTATTCGTCACGCTCCCGAGCGACTCGAGTTCCACCGCGCGACGGTCGAATACAGGGAGGGACAGTGGTGGGCCACCACCACGGGGTCCCAATCTTCCAGCCGGCTGCTGTCGCTGGTGGGGGCCAACGCGCTCTTGCGCATCCCCCAGGGGGTCGGCAATCTGGCGGAGGGCGCCCGGGTGCGTGCCATCATGATTCAAGAGCCCGAGTGTGAGGAGCCGTCATGCCCAGACTGATCGATAACTATGAGCGACAGATTGACTATTTGCGGATCTCGATCACCGACCGCTGCAACCTGCGCTGTACCTACTGCATGCCCGAGGAGGGCATCACCCCCCTGCGCCATGAGGATGTGCTGCGCTATGAGGAGATCGTGCGGCTCGTGGGCATTGGTGCAGGGCTTGGCATCCGGCATCTGCGGCTGACCGGCGGCGAACCCCTGGTGCGCAAGGGCGTTGTCGACCTGGTGCGGATGTTGCGCCAGGTGCCCGGCATTGAGAGTATCAGCATGACGACCAATGGTGTCGCACTGGCCCCTATAGCGCGGGCTCTGCGCGATGCAGGCCTGAGTCGGGTCAATGTGAGCCTGGACACGCTGCGCCCCGAGCGCTATGCTGCCATCACGCGGCGCGGTCGGCTGGAGGACGCCCTGGCCGGGATCGAGGCGGCGCTGTCCGTGAGGCTGACCCCCGTCAAGATCAACATGGTGGTCGTCAAGGGCGTCAATGACGACGAGGCCGTGGATTTTGCCCGCCTGTCGCTGGAGCAGCCCTGGCATGTGCGCTTTATCGAGTTCATGCCGCTGGGCCAGCATGCCGAGCAGGCTCGTCGGGCCTATGTCTCTTCGGACGAGACTCGAGCCCAGATCGAGACTGCTCTCGGTCCCCTTGCGCCTGCCGAGATCGTCGCCCACGGCCCGGCCCGTACCTGGCGGCTGCCCGGCGCCGTCGGCACCATCGGTTTTATCAGCGCCCTCAGCGAGCACTTTTGCCAGTCCTGCAATCGGCTGCGGCTTACCTCGGACGGCAAGCTGGTGCCCTGCCTGTTCAGCGATCGCGAGTACGATCTGCGCGGGGTGTTACGGGCGGGCGCCGATGACGAGGCCCTTGACGCCCTCTGGCAAGAGGTCATCGCCTGCAAGCCCGATGGGCACCATCTGGAGGGCGCCCTGACCACGACCGAGCATCGTATGTCGCAGATCGGAGGCTAGCATGGAATTGACACATCTGGATGCCGAGGGCAAGGCCCGCATGGTGGATATATCGAACAAGGCCGACACGCACCGCGAGGCCATCGCCAAGGGGGACGTGCTCATGGAGCCCGAAACCCTGGCGCTGATTCAGGAGGGTGGGGTGCCCAAGGGCGATGTCCTGGCCGTGGCGCGCCTGGCGGGCATCATGGGGGCCAAGCGCACGCCCGAGCTGATTCCCTTGTGCCATCCCCTGCCGATCACCCATATCTCGCTGGATTTCACCCTCAACGCCGAGCGCTCGGCCGTCGAGATCACGGCCACGGCTCGCTGCACAGGGCCCACCGGCGTCGAGATGGAGGCCCTCACCGCAGTCAGTCTGGCGGCGCTGGCCATCTATGACATGTGCAAGGCCGTGGACCGCCGCATGCGCATCGACAATGTCCGCTTGACGCGCAAGACGGGCGGCAAGAGCGGCGATATCATCCTGGAGTAGGACTATGCAAACCAACGGAAGCGTCGTGGCCGTCTGCATCAGCGAGCAAAAGGGCATCCCCAAGCGGCAGATCGACGAGGGTGCGCTGCGGGAGAATTGGGGTCTGGAGGGGGACGCTCATGCCGGGGAATGGCACCGTCAAGTCTCGCTGCTGGCCATAGAGAGCATCGCCAAGATGCAGGCGGCGGGGCTCAAGGTCAAGCCCGGCAGTTTTGCCGAGAACATCACCACCGAGGGCATCGTGCTCTACGAGCTGCCCATCGGCACGCGCATGCGCATCGGCGATGCCCTGGCTGAGGTGACTCAGATCGGCAAGATCTGCCATGACCGCTGTGCCATCTACTATCAGGCGGGCGATTGCGTCATGCCCCGCGAGGGGATCTTTGTCAGGATCCTCGAGCCGGGCACCGTGCGCCCCGGCAGCCCCATCGAGCTACTCGTCGTGCCCGAGGAAGAGCAAACGCAGGTCTAGGATGTCGGCTCGTCGGTTCTCAAGGCGCGCCGGGTGACGGATAGCTTGTCCGGCGTCAGCATGCCTTCCAGGGTAAATACCAGCACCCCGGCTGAAGCGGGGCAACGCAGCGCCGCCTCCAGGGCTTGGCCGTACTCGGCGGCGGGCAGTAGCCGGGGATGGTCCACCGACTGGATAATTGGCCAGACGGGGCGGCCCGTCCGCG
>SLPC01000101.1 GCA_007132185.1 Anaerolineae bacterium
AAGGTGCAGATGTGCCCGCCAAAAGGGGAACTGGCGTATGAGCCGTGTGGGGGTCGAACCCACGACAACCTGCTTAAAAGGCAGGGGCTCTACCACTGAGCTAACGGCTCTCACGATACTCTACTAGTATAGCCCCACGAGGCGCCACCGTCAAAGCGCTGCGTGAGGGCGGGACGGCGTCTCGGCCGAACCCACGATCTTGGACATTACCTACCACCCAGAAACCCCATCCACAGATCGCGCCGCATGCAGTCAGCCTGGGCCTGCCACGCTGCCCGGCCCAAGAGATGCGCCCATCCAAGTCGGGGACAGAAAAGCTGAGGCGCGCGCCCATCTAGCCCATCTTGAAACGTAAATTTGGCACTAGACTAAGGAATAAAGGGAATCTACCACCCGATGTTTGGATGTGCGGTGCGTCTGTGATATAATATTCTATGGCTACAATTGTGTTGCTCTTGGGATCGTCAAGCAGGATCTAGACCATGACACAGGAACCGCAACGGCCTCTGAATCGTCGCTATTTCGAGTGCGCCCAAAATGTTTGGCGCCCTCCGACGGATGTCTACGAGACCGACGGGGCCATCGTGATCAAAGTCGAGATTCCGGGCATGGCTGAGCAGGATTTCGAGATTACCGTGACGGGGCGTCGGCTGTTGATTGCGGGCACTCGGCGGGATTCGGCCAGCAAGCTAGGCTATCATAATATGGAGATCCGTTATGGTGTATTCTGCACCGAGGTACGGATACCCTGGCTGCCCCAAGAGGATGCTATCGAGGCCACTTATGAGAGCGGATTCTTGTACGTGAGTCTGCCCAGAGCAGGGCGCCGTGAAATACAGATCGGTCAAACGGATGAACAGACAGACAGTAACGCATAGAGGCTGTGATGGACGGCTATCAAGAAGATAACGAGCATATGGATCTGACCAATTCTGACACGCGGGCAGAAGAGCGCGAGCCGCATCAAGATCCTTCGCTGCAATTGGAGGATGATGATCTACAGGAGATCTCGATTCTCCCTCTGCGGAATACCGTCGTCTTTCCCTCTATTGTGCTACCCCTGATCGTAGAACGTCCTCGCTCTGTCCGCCTCATTGATGATGCCGTCGTGGCCGATCGACTGATCGCGCTGGTTGCCCTCAAAGATCCCGAGGTCGATGATCCGGAGCCGGAAGATCTCTATTCCGTTGGTACGCTGGCTGTTATTCACCGCATGGCACGCGATCAGGACACCTCTGGGCGACATTTGATCGTCCAAGGCATGGAGCGCGTGCGCATCCTCGAGATCATCCAGAAAGAGCCCTATCTTCGCGCTCGCATGGAGCGGATCCCCGAGGTAGTGGAAGAGGGAGTCGAGTTGGAGGCGCTCACCCGCAGCGTATCCGACTTGTTCGAGAGATTGGTAGAGCTCACAGCCTACATCCCGGAAGAAGTGGCCAGCAGTGTGATCGAGACCCAAGATGCTAGCCGGCTTGCCTATCTGGTGGCCGCCAGCACACGGATGGAGATGCCCACACGGCAGGAGATCCTCGAGCTAGACGACGTCACGGAAAAGCTGCGACGCCTGGTCGAGGTGCTCACCCGTGAGGTAGATATCCTCGAGATGGGCCAAAAGATCCGCACCGATGCCCAATCGGTCATTGAGGACATGCAGCGCGAGTATTTCCTGCGTGAGCAACTAAAGGTCATCCAGCGTGAACTGGGTGAGGACGACGCCCAATCTGCCGAGGTGCAGACCCTCAGGGAAAAGATACAAGAGGCCCAGATGCCGGAGGAGGCCGAGCAAGAGGCCCAACGTGAAATCGAGCGCTTGGCCAAGCTGCCACCCGCGGCCGCCGAGTATTCGGTGATTCGCACCTATCTCGATTGGCTGACCGATCTCCCATGGCAAAAGCTCTCGGACGACAATCTCGATATCAATTTGGCTCGACAGGTATTGGACGAGGACCACTATGACCTTGAACGTATCAAGGATCGCATTGTGGAATACCTGGCCGTGCGCAAGTTGCGCCATGAGCGAGCCGAAGTGAATCGAGACCAAGCGACAAGCAACGACCCGATCCGCCGAGAGCGCGAGGGCGTCATCTTGTGCTTTGTGGGACCGCCTGGCGTGGGCAAGACCTCCCTGGGGCAGTCCATTGCACGCTCCTTGGGGCGTGAGTTCATTCGGCAGTCGCTGGGCGGGGTGCGCGACGAGGCCGAGATCCGCGGGCACCGGCGCACCTATATCGGCGCCATGCCTGGGCGTATCATCCAGGCCATTCGCCGGTGCGGCACCCGAAATCCCGTGTTCATGCTGGATGAGGTGGACAAGATCGGCGCCGATTATCGCGGCGATCCCACATCCGCCCTGCTGGAGGTGCTCGACCCGGAGCAGAACACCGAGTTCCGTGATCATTATCTGGGGGTCCCTTTTGATCTGTCACAGGTGATGTTCATTACCACCGCCAATGTGCTGGATACCATCCCGGCGCCCCTGCTGGATCGCATGGAAGTTCTGCAGCTCTCGGGTTACACCGAAAAGGAAAAGATCGCCATCGCTCGCGAGTACCTGGTTCCGCGCCAGATCCGCGAAAATGGTCTGCGCTCTGAGGAGATCGTCTTTTCACAAGAGGCGCTGAGCACCGTTGTCCGCGAGTACACGCGTGAGGCCGGGGTGCGCAATCTCGAGCGCATGATCGGCTCCATCTGCCGCAAAGTCGCGGCTCGCATCGCCGGTGGTACGGCCCAACAGGTATCGGTGGACGCAGAGGATGTGGCCGGGTATCTTGGCAGGCCCAGGTTCTTTTACGAGGTCGCCGAACGCACACAAATACCGGGCGTGGCGACCGGCCTGGCTTGGACCGAGAGCGGTGGCGATATCCTCTTTATCGAGGCCACCAAGATGAAGGGTCAAAAGGGGTTCATGACCACGGGGCAGCTCGGCAATGTGATGCAAGAGTCGGCCCGCGCAGCCTTGAGCTATATCCGCTCCAAGGCCGAGGACCTGGGCCTGGACCCCGGCTTCTTTGACGACCTGGACATCCACCTGCACGTGCCTGCCGGCGCGATCCCCAAGGATGGACCTTCGGCGGGCGTCGTTATGGCCACAGCGCTGGCATCGCTCGTCAAGGGGGTGCCGGTGAGTAGTACGTTGGGCATGACCGGAGAGATCACCCTGCGGGGCCAGGTTTTGCCCGTGGGGGGCATCAAAGAAAAGGTACTGGCAGCACATCGCGCCGGTTTAGAGCGCATCTGTCTGCCAAAACGCAATGAAAAGGATTTGGACGAGCTACCAGAAGATGTTCGTGAGCAACTCGATTTTATCCTCGTCGATCGGGTTGAGCAGGTATTTGAGGTAGCCTTTAACGATTCGGAAGGAAATTCAAGTGGCAAGACGAAGGAGCAAAAGGGGGCAGGGCCAGAGTAACCTGGCATGGTATGCGGTGGATCTCCACATGCATACGCCTGCCTCGAAAGACTATCACGACGAGGGAGTAACCTTTCTCGACATTCTCAAAAAGGCCGAGACTGAAGGCCTTGATATTATTGGATTCACAGACCACAACACGGTAGCGGGTTATGCCCGCATGATGGAAGAGATCGAAGATCTAAAGCGCTGGGAGCAAGACCAGCGATTGCGACCGGAAGAAAAATCAAGACTCGACGAGTACCGGCGGCTGACGGACAAGATTCTGGTGCTGCCCGGGCTCGAGCTAACCGCGACATTCGGGTTTCATATCCTCGCGCTCTTTGACCCCGAGACACCTATTCGCAGTCTGGAGCACCTGCTTCTGGACCTCAATGTGCCCCTGGACACCTTGGACCATGGCGAGACCGAGGTGGGCACCACTAGCGATGTCATCCACGCTTACGAGATGATGGCCGAGGCGGGCGCCCTGGTGATTGCCGCTCATGCGAACTCGACCCATGGCGTGGCCATGTTTGGCATGAACTTTGGGGGACAGACGCGCATCGCCTATACCCAGGATCCCAACCTTCACGCGCTGGAGGTAACGGATCTCGAGTCCAAGCGACGCCGTTCCACGGCATCCTTCTTCAACGGCTCCAAGCCCCAGTACCCACGCCGGATGCATTGCATCCAAGGCTCTGATGCACACCGCATCAAGGGCGAAGGCCGCAATCTGGGAGTCGGCGAGCGCGCTACCGAAGTGTTCTTGCCCGAGGTGAGCTTTGAGGCTCTCAAACAGGTGTTCCTCGAAGAAGACTTTGGCAAGACACGCCCGTATCGCCGCATCGAGGAAGAGATCGTCGATCAGATCGAAGAGGCTCGTAAAAAGGGACCGACCCTACACCAGAGCTTTCATGAGAGCATGACGCGACGGGGAGGCTGTTTGCATGCCATCATGAGCGACGTCGTGGCCTATGCCAACACCGAGGGGGGCACCATCTATGTCGGCCTGAGCGCCAATCAGCGGGTCAAGCCCAAGGGTGTGGACAATCCATCCCAGGCGATCAAGATGCTGCAAGAAGAAATCGAGCGCATGATCACCCCACCCATCGAGGTCAAGATGGATGCGACGAAAAGCCAGGGAAGCCAGATCATCCGCATCGTTGTGCCCCAAGGAAGCGACAAGCCCTATGTGATGGAGGGCAGCAAGATCTATATCCGGCATGAGTCGGAGACGACTCTGGCCATGCGCGATGAGATTGTGGATCTGGTCCAGCGCGTTTTGGTCGAGGAGGGCGTCCAGCCCAGCAAACGCCGTGAACGAGAGGCAGAGCCGGCCCGAGAGCGAGCGCCCCAAGCCTCACGCGAGAGACAGGCGAGCCAGTCCAGGCAGCGTCAACCGCAAGCAGCGGCACCTGTCGCAGAGGCCCAATCCCAGGAAGACGAGCGCTCCAACGGCGACCTTTCGGTGAAACCCCCGTCTACCGGCGTCGAGATTGACGAGACAGTAGAGCGCAAGGGGGTGAAATATCACACCATGCGCGACCTGCGCGATGGGGGCAAGGTACACAATGTGACCCGTAGCTCGGCGCGGCGTCTGTGGCGCTATGCCATCGCGCTCAAGGAAAAGGGCACATTTAGCGAAGAAAAGGTCGACTGGAAGGGCGATCTGGGCCTCTGGCACAAGTATCTGCGCTCGGGACGCCCCCACTATGACCTGGTCCAGCGCACCAAGGATGGCGATGTCCGCGTATACTATGGCGTCTCGGATGACGGCATTCATGGCCCGTGGCAAGAGGTGGTCGGCAAGCAGGAATGAGCAATAGCGGGGATCCGGAACGCCCAGCATGGGTGATTCGCCCTTTTGACATGGATGACTACCCGGCCGTACTGCGCCTCTGGCAGACGGCCGGGGAAGGCGTCAGCATTCGGCCTTCCGACCGACCCGCAGAGATCGCCAAAAAGTGCACGCGTGATGCCGATCTGTTCCTAGTGGCCGAGAGCCAGGGCATGGTGATCGGGGTCATCATGGGTGCCTGGGATGGCCGGCGGGGCTGGCTGCATCACCTGGCTGTGGATGCCAACCATAGGCGGCACGGCGTGGCCCGATCCCTCATCTGCCATGTAGAGGATCGCCTGCGTGCCAAGGGGTGCCTCAAGATAAACCTGCTGGTGGGCAAAGCAAACCGGCAGGCGCGCACCCTATACCGACAACTAGGCTATGATGAAATGACCGACTATATGCCTATGGGCAAGGAACTATAGGCTGGCGAGTGGCTGGCTGAGGCCACCGACGCTTGAGGGAGACGCGAGCTATGGCCGTCTCCCTTTTCTGCCGCAGGGCGCGTCTGATGGCCCTGTGTGGGCATGCGACAGATCTGTGCCCACATAGAACACCAGGGCAAAAGAGGCTTTGTTCCCACAGGCATAGCTCCGATGATCGAGAGCGCGGCGGGATCTCGCCGCGCTTGACCATACAGAAAGGTTCTGGCATGTTCGAGATCGCCTTCTTGGGCACTTCGGCCTCGGCCCCCTCCATCGAGAGAGGGTTGTCCTCCTCCCTCGTCATGTATCGCGACCAGCGATTCATGATTGACTGCGGCGAGGGCACCCAACGGCAACTCTTGCGCACGGGGCTCGGGTTCCGCAAGATCGACAAGATCCTCTTGACGCATGGGCACCTGGATCATATTCTGGGCCTGGGGGGGCTGGTCTCGACCTTTTCACGCTGGGAATCGATGGATACGCTGACGATCTATGGCGGTCAATGGGCGTTGCAGCGCGTACAGGACCTGATGAACGTGGTTTTGCGAGGGGGCGAGGTCGATACCGAGATCGAATTCGTAGCCGTGCGGCCAGGTGTCCTCTGGCAGAAGGATGCCCTCCGCATCAGCGCCTTTTCCGTGTCACATCGTGGCCCAGGCTGCTTTGGCTACCTGTTCGAGGAGCAGAGCCGCCGGCCCTTCTTGCCCGAGCGAGCCGAGGCATTGGGCGTGCCGCGAGGACCAGAGCGCAAGCGCCTGGTAGAGGGCGAGGCCGTGACGCTGGCAGATGGTAGCGTGATCGAGCCGGAGGATGTGCTGGGGCAAGAGGTTCGAGGGACCAGGCTCGTATATGTGGGAGATGCAGGCCGTACCGATAACTTGGTAAAAATGTGCCGCGATGCGGATGCACTGATCATTGAGGCTACCTACGTGTCGCGCGATGCCGAGCTGGCCAGCCGGTTTGGTCATCTGACGGCGGCGCAGGCCGCCGAGCTGGCTCGTGAGGCGGGTGTTGGGCATCTGTTCCTGGTGCATATTTCGCGGCGCTATTCCGAGCGCGAGATCCTGCGCGAGGCGCGAGATGTATTTCCGAATACTATCGTACCCCGCGACCTGGACCAGTTCCGCATCACCAAGGGGACTGTCGAGCCCATCGAGCCCGAAGAGCTGGCGCGAGAAGAAAATGGCGTATAGGTGTCGAATGGGAGACCGGTATAGGGCAGCGGGAGGACGCAATGAGCGAGTTGGTGTTCCTCAAACTGGGCGGATCTCTGATCACCGACAAGCGACGCCTTGAGGCGGTCCGTGAGTCTACAATCGAGCGTATAGCCCAAGAAATCCAGCGCGCACGCGAGGCCAGACCTGACATACGCCTTGTGCTGGGACATGGCAGCGGCTCTTTTGGCCACTTTTATGCCGACCGGTACAAGGTGCACAAGGGACACCTGGAGGATTGGCGTGGCTATGCAGAGACAGGAGCCGCGGCGCAGCGCCTCAATCGCTTGGTAACGGATGCCATGCTCAAGGCGGGCGTCACTACCGTGTCGGTACAACCTTCTGCCTCGGCGCGCTGCCACAATGGCGAGCTGGTCGAGTTGGCGCTGGATCCTATCGCGACTCTATTGGAGCATGGCGTCGTGCCTTTGGTCTATGGCGACGTAGCCCTGGATACCGTACAAGGATGCACGATCCTATCGACCGAGCAGATCTTGCTCTATCTGGCGCGGACGCTCCGACCCGAGCGCATCATCATGGCCGGAGAGGTGCCGGGCGTCTATTCGGGCGATCCGCAGCGCGACACGATCGTGCGCCTGATCCCGGCCATTACGTCCCAGAACTATGAGCAGGTGGAGGAGATGCTTTCTTCTTCCTTTGGCGTAGATGTGACGGGAGGCATGCAGCAAAAGGTGCAGTTGCTGTTCGAGCTGGTTACCGAGCTGCCCGGCCTTGAAGCGCGCATCGTCACCGGCAGAACGCCGCATCTGCTGGAGCGGGTGTTAATCAATGGCAAGGTGCAGGAGGGAACTCTTCTGCGTTACTGACCGTCTACTAATAAATTGGGGAAAGACGAGGCCTCGTGATATGACGGGTTTCATATCGTTCTTTGTTGTTTTCAGTCTTCTGGTGTTCGTCCACGAGTTCGGCCACTTTGCCGCGGCCAAGCTTTCAGGCGTAACGGTAGAAGAATTCGGGTTCGGTTATCCGCCCCGGCTCATCAGTCTGGGAAACTGGCGCGGGACGCAGATCAGCATCAATACCCTGCCGTTTGGCGGCTTTGTGCGCATGAATGAAGACGATCCGGACGTCGAGGGCGGCCTGGCCAACAAAAGCCGTTCGGTCCGTGCTCTGGTGTTCAGTGCAGGCGCCATCATGAACCTGATGCTGGCGATCGTCCTGTTCAGCATCACGTTCATGCTTGGGGCCCCTACCCCGGTCGAGGGACCGGGCGCGGGAATCTATATGGTAGCGCCTCGCTCGCCGGCCCATGAGGCCGGTATGGTCCCCGGCGATACGATCGTCACCATTGGTGGAGCCGAGATCACCGATGTTGATCAAGCCATTGAGATGATTCAAGCCAGCCTTGATGAACCGATTGAGATCCAGTGGCGACGAGAAGATCAAGTCATGGAGCCCGCCACAGTAATACCGCGGCGCGACCCGCCGCCCAACGAGGGCGCCCTGGGCGTCGCGCTGGGGCCGCCCCTGGAGCGCGTCACCTACCCGATCTGGGAAGCGATCCCGATGGGGGTGCGCACCTCCTTTGGCGTGGTGGGAGCTATCTATAGCGCCTTGCGGGATGCCATTGCAGGCCGAGTCGCCTTTGAGGTAAGCGGTCCGGTCGGCATCTATCAACACACCACCGAAGCGGCCCAGACCGGCGTCGCGCGCTTGCTCGAATTCACCGGGCTGTTAAGCGTCAACCTGTTCCTGCTGAACCTCTTGCCGTTGCCGGCCCTGGATGGTGGCAGGCTCGTCTTTGTGGCTCTCGAGTGGATCCGTGGCGGGCGCCGCGTCCCGGCCGAAAAAGAGGGTCTGGTGCACTTTGTCGGTCTGGTGCTCCTGGTCATGTTGATGTTCCTGGTTACTTATGTGGATGTGCGCCGATTGCTGAACTAGTCGACGTAGCTTCGCATTCAGCGCTAGCTGTGCTAGAATGGCGCTGTCACGTTATGTCCTTACAAGAGGTGTTATGTCCGAGGTCTTGTCCGTTCTAGACGAAATCGAAAATAGAGGCCAGCCGATTAGCCACGAGCAACTGGAGCGCCTATCAGGGCCCAGTCGCTCTGAGGGCAGGCTCTTTGCTGATCGTCTCTCTCAATTGCCCGAGGCGCGGCGGCTAGAGATCGTGTCCACCCTGGCGTATCATGCCCGGGAGGATTTCGCGCTCACCTTTGACGAGATATTCCGTGCTTGCCTGGACGACAAAAGCCCGCAAGTCCGACGGCAGGCCATCGAGGCCTTGTGGGAGGATGAGCGCATCGATCTGGCGTCCCGCCTTGTGGAACTGGTACGAGAGGATCCCAGCTCCGAGGTGCGTGAGGCGGCGGCCTCGTCGCTGGGACGGTTTGTGTTCATGGCCGAATGCGGCGAGCTCCCCCAGCCCCGAGGCCAGCAGGTGCGCGAGGCGTTGGAGCGCATCATCCGCTCTGATCAGGAAGCGCTCGAGGTGAGACGCCGAGCTGTCGAATCGATCGCGTTCATCAATGATGCTGCCGTACGGCAGATCATCGATCGGGCCTATGGCGACGAGCATGACGAGATGCGCATCAGCGCCGTCTTTGCCATGGCACGCAGCGCTGACCGCTTCTGGGCAGAGACGGTGCAGGCCGAGCTCCATAGCGATCTACCGGCCATGCGCCTAGAGGCCGCCCGGGCCTGTGGCGAGATAGCCCTGCGCAGTGCGATATCCAGGCTTGTGAGCATGATCGACGAGGATCGAGATGAGGATGTCCAGCGCATGGCCGTGTGGGCCCTGGGACAGATCGGCGGCACCCGGGCGCGACGGGCCCTGGAGCAGTTGCTCGAAGGAGAGAGCCTTGCTCTGGCAGAGGCAGCCGAAAAAGCACTAGATGAGATGGATTTCATGCATGAATCCCTCGATCTGATAGTCCTCGATCTCTCAGAGCAGGAGATGATCGAGGAAGGGAACATACAGGACAGGGAGACCAGCGAGTATCGTCGCGAGTTCCATCGTTATGTGGATGAGGATGAGGACCAGGATGGGGGCGACGACGAGGATGATGAGGACTGGCCTGACGAGTTCCTCGAGATCGGCTGAGCAGAGGTCTGAGCATGCCCGACGAGGCCCCCAAGCAAGCATCTGTGCCAGAGATCCGGCAGTTCGAGGCCACCGTGCGCGGTCGTGTGCAGGGCGTCAACTTTCGCCACCACACCAGATCGCGGGCCCGTGCCCTCGGCCTAGGGGGATACGTACGCAATCTGCCGGACGGAACTGTGCAGGTGGTAGCGCAGGGCGACGAACAGGCCTTGCGCAAAATGCTGAGCTGGCTGCATCGGGGGCCCATGATGGCTAATGTGCGCGATGTGGATGTGACCTGGCAGAATATACAGGAACCCATGGACGATTTCAAGGTGCGCATCTAAATGAGAGAGAATCCGGAGCGGGGCGCTTGGGTCGTGCTTCTTTCAGCTTTTGCCATCTTCTGCCTGTTGATCGTGAGCATTCCCGTGGGCGCGCGCTATCACATCCTCAACTCGGAACGGGATCAAGTGGCCCTTGTCGAGTCCCTCGTGGGCACGGTGGTGGTCGAGCTGCCTGTGGGGGCTGGGCCGCAACCCCTCACCCGCGGCAACAGCATACAGGTCCCCGAAGGCACTCTCATCTATGTGGATGAAACATCAGAGGCGGTGGTCACCTTTTTCGATCACAGCTTTATGCGGCTCTTTTCCGGGGCGGCCGTGCGGTTAGAGACCCTGCGATCCCCCCGCTACCAGTCCAGCCCACTGCCCGCCTCGTTGCGCCTGAGTCTGTTGGCAGGCCGCATCCGCATCGGTACCGCCCTATCGACAACTCCCGTAGACATGATGGTCTCTACGTTGTATGGACAGGCGCGCTTGGCGGAGGATGGCAGCTATGCTATCGAGGTGGGCCAGGATCGCGCCGAGATCATCGCCTATCGTGGCCATGCCGATGTGATCGCCCAACACCAACAGGTGCGCCTGGAGCCGCGTGAGAGAACCTATATCATGCCAGGACAGCCCCCTCAGCTGCCCACAGGCGTCGCCCGCAACCTGATCGCCAACGGTGAGTTTGAAGAGCCACTTACCGAGTGGCGTATCTTCAACGATCAGGGTACTGATGGAGGCGACATCGACGGCGTCGCCGAACGCGTTGCAGACGAGGGGCGCGAGGCAATCCGCCTATTCCGCACCGGCGCATGGGGTAACCACTGTCAGACGATCCTGGAGCAGAGCATCGATGCCGTGATCCCCGACCCCGCCACGTCACTGGTAGTGCGAGCCACCGTCAAGGTGCGTTACCAGGCCCTCTCTGGCGGCGGATATCTGGCATCCGAATATCCCCTGATGATCCGCATCACCTATCGTGACGTGTACGACAGCGAGGCCGAGTGGGTCCAGGGATTCTACTACCAGAATGTGGACAACAACCCCACCACCTTTGGACAACTGATCCCCAGGAATCGCTGGTACTTGTTCGAGTCCGAGAACCTGTTGGAGACCCTCTCGGTGAGCCCGCACCGCATCATACGCATTCGCGTATATGCCTCGGGCTGGGACTATGACAGCCTGATCTCGGATATCAGCCTGATCGTCGAGTAGAACTATCTGATCGCCGGGAAGCGCGCAACGTCGCCATGTAGAGGGCGCGGATCTCGGCCAAGATCGCGTGATACGGGGCGCTGCGATAGTCGGGATAGGTCCAGGGCAGGGCCTCAAATGTGCCCCCACGATAGAGCAGCGTCACCTCGGCATAAATCCCCTGGCCAATATAGATGCGGTGCGCATAGTCCTTTGTGGTGGCCAACACGAGCTTGGCCGCGGCCAGGTAGCCCGGGTCCAGGTTGATCGATCGCCGTCCCTCGTCGCTCCACGCCTCCTCGATTTCATTGCTGAACCGTTTAATCCCCGCCAGGGTACCCGGATCTATGAGGGTCTCAAAGGCGACAAAGCGACGCAAGAGAGGCGCCCCCATCTCGCCCTCGTAATAGTCGGTCTCGCCAAAAGGCAGATCGTTGCTGACATAGTCGGCCGGGCCAAACCGCGCAACCAGGGCCGTCTGGGCTCGCTCGAACGCGGCAGGCGTCCCCGCCAGCATCGGAATCACCAATTTGACCGGTACAGGTTGACGAATGCTGCCCATGGCCCCCTCGATGCCAGGCTAAAAGCCCAGGCCCCGTTCCTTCATACTGAGATAGTTGTGCTGCCCGATAATCAGATGATCCAGCACCTTGATGTCCATCAACTCCCCGGCCTTGACCAGCTCCTTGGTCACCAGGATGTCATCAGCCGAGGGGGTGACATCGCCCGTGGGGTGATTGTGGGCCACGATGACGGCCGGTGCATTGTCACGGATAGCCTCGCGAAACACCTCACTGATGCGGATGAGCGAGGTGTTGACGTTGCCCGTGTATACCCGCACGATGCGCAGCAGCCGATGGCGCGTATCCAGTAGCATCACCCGCAGCTCTTCCTGCGCCAGGCCCTGCATCTCGGCCATAAAGCGGACCGCAGCATCGCGGGGCGAGGTCACCTGATAGCGATCCACGGCGCCTACGGCCGCGAGACGCTTGCCCAGCTCCAGGGCGGCCTGCACCTGGGCGGCCTTGGCTGGACCGATGCCCGACACCCGGCAGAGCTCTGCCACCGAGGCTCCGGCCACGCCCGCCAGCCCCTGGAACTCGCCCAGGAGCCGCCGCGAGAGGTGAACGGCGTTCTCGGTGCGCGAGCCGGTGCGCAATATGATCGCCAACAGCTCCTCTTCCCTAAGATGCGTTACGCCATAGAATGCCAGCCGCTCACGGGGACGATCGTTCTCGGGCATCTCTTTTATCGAGGTGTGGTAAGGCACATCGGACATGGCGCAACTCCCTCGGCACGATATTGCGTCCCTACTGCGATTGTGAGACAGTCTAGACGTCAAGATACGTCCCTGTCAATAAGGGGCGGCGACATCTTCTTTTTGCCCGGCAGCCAGTTTTGCGCCACAATGGGACCATGCTTTTGTGGGGTAGATGTCGATGCGAACCTTGACGTTGACGCGTGACGAGCTATGCGAGCTGGCCGCCCAGGTCCTGGGGCAGGGCTCGCCTTTTGTGTTTGCCGCACGCGGCAATAGCATGTTACCCTTTATTCGCGAGGGCGATCTGCTCACCGTCCTGCCCCTGGGCAACGCACCCCCGCGACCCGGCGAGGTGGTCCTATACCGCTGTGAAGGCGGCGCGCTACTGGTCCATCGCATCATCGGACGCTCGGATGGAGACGAGCTCTGGCTCGTGCGGGGCGATGCCTCGCGGGGCGAAACGGAACGGGTGCGCCCCGAGGAGCTGTTGGGGCGCGTGGTCTCGCTGGAGCGAGGCGGACGCATACGCCACCTGGATACCCGCTGGCAGCTCTGGGGGGCGCGGCTGTGGCACCGGCTGTGGCCCTGGAGCCTGCGGGCCTATGCGCTGGCCTCCCGCATCAAGCGCCGCCTCCTCAGGACGACTCGTGGCATCGTCCCAGCTTCACAAGCCTCCGGACTGCCCGAGGGTATCAGCGCGATCTATAACGTGCGCCCGTTGAGCGACGACCTGCTGACGGGCGGGCAGCCCACGGCAGAGCAGTTGGCCGCCGTGGCCAGGGCCGGCTATCAGGTCGTGATCAACCTGGCCACCCCCGATTCGCCCCGCGCCCTGCCTGACGAAGAGGCCCTGGTAACCGGCTTGGGCATGCACTATGAGGCGTTGCCCGTCATCTGGGAGGCGCCCCAGCAAGGCGATTTCGAGCAATTTTGCGCGTTGCTGGAGCGCCATGCAGGCCGACGCATCCTGGTGCACTGCGCGGCCAATATGCGTGTCTCGGCCTTTTGCTACCTCTATCGCGTGCTGCGTCAGGGAATGGACCCGGAACGCGCCCGCCAGGATCTTGCGGCCCTCTGGGAGCCGAATGACAACTGGCGCGCCTTTATCGAGCACGCTCTGGCAGAGAACGGGGGCGCCAAGTAGCCTGCCGGTCAGTGCACTGTCTCGATCTGGGCTTTGCCGCGCGGTTTGCGCAGGTACGTCCCCACCTGCCAGCCGGGCATGGCTGGCTCCTCGCGCATCTTGCCCGAGGGTTGGCGGATGCGCGCATAGAGCACGTCCCGATAATCGTCAGGTGCATCCTCAAACTGGCTCACCAACCGCTCCCGCTTTTGAAATAGCTCTACGATCTGGCCCTCCCAGCTCTTGCCGAGGGTCCTGCCCATGAGCGCAAAGCTGATCAGGGCCGCCAACCCCACCCCTGCAAGGCCCTCGACGCCAAACTCGGGCACAAAGAGCAGCAGCGCGCAGCCAAAAAGCGTGAATGTAGCCAGGATGATCAGAGCGTACTTGAGCATACCCCCTGCAAAGGTGCCCCCGCCACCATCGACCCGGGGAGTGGCCACGCTTGGGGCTCTGCTGGCAGAGTGCAAGGGTTGAGCAGGCGGGGGCGGGGGCGGGGGTCCTGGCGGCGCAGCCTGCTGATAGGGCATGCCTGGCTCCCAATGATCGCCGGTCCACACATGCCATTGGCCGCTGCCTTCCTGCAGCATCCATTGTCGGTCCTGCGCGTCGTTCACACGTAGCCTGTTGATGGCGGCGCGATAGCCTGACAGGTCGAGTCGTCCGCTGCGCCATTCACTCGTATACCAGTGATACTGTCTTTCCGCCTCCTGGAATACCTCTTGCGTTCCCACACACTCCTCCTCTGTTTCATACTGCGAAATAGCGTCTACTGAGCCGCGGCAACGGGTCGTATCATAGTGGCGCAAACAGACAGTGTCAATCGGGTGCGCCGCCCACATATCGGTTGCGTTCGCTCTGGCACAAGGCTACAATAGGGCCAATACGAAACAAACCCATATAGAGACAGGCGGACTATGGACAATCTGCGCACCGTACTGGCATCTGGTGACCTGATCATAGGCGATGGCGCGTTTGGCACGCTCTGCCAGGAACGAGGCCTGCCCGCCGGCGTCATGCCCGAGGCATGGAATGAGAGCCAGCCTAACGATGTGATAGCCATACATCGAGCCTATGTCGAGGCAGGGGCCCACTATGTAACCACCAACACCTTTGGCGGCTCGCGCACCCGACTGACCGAGGGAGGTCTCGGCGATCGAGTGTTCGAGATCAACCGCATCGGGGCCGAACTGGCTCGCCAGGCAACTGATGGGCGCGCCTGGGTGGCAGGCTCTGTGGGGCCGACGGGGCGCCTCATGGAGCCATACGGCGATCTCTCTGCCACCGAGGCGCAAGAGATTTTTGAGGAACAGATCTCGGGACTGCTGGCCGGCGGCGTGGACCTGCTCGTTATCGAGACTCATCATGATACCGGTGAGGCTGGAGCCGCCCTGCAAGTGGCCCGACAGCAGACCGATCTGCCCATCTTTTGCACCTTTGCCTTTAACCCCAAGGGGCGCACCATGATGGGCCTGCGTGCCTCCCAGGCGGCCACCGAGATGGGCGCGCTGGGGGCCGACGCTGTGGGCGCCAATTGCGGCGATGGGCCCGCAGCCATCGCGGCAGCCCTCGAGCAGATGCAGGAGGGCACGACCCTGCCCCTGGTCGCCAAATCCAACGCCGGCATCCCCCAGATGGGCCCCGATGGCCAGGCCCTTTGGGATGTGACGCCCGAGCAACTGGCCGAATATGCCCGAGAGTTTGTCAATCTGGGAGCGCGAATCATTGGTGGGTGCTGCGGCTCGAGCCCGACGCATATCGCGGCCATCGCGGCAGCCCTGGGCCGCCGTTAGCCACAGAAGGAGGACGTAACATGTCCAAGCTGGCCATTGAGGGCGGCAAGCCCGTTCGAGACGAGTTGCTCCACGCCGGTTTCCATGGCTCGTCAGAGATCGATCAAAAAGAGATCGATGCGGTGATGCAGGTGCTGCAAGGCAAGACGTTGTTTCGTTTTCTGGCCGAGAGTGCGGGGCACTCTTGGGCCAAAGAGGTCGAAGACTGGTATTGCGAGCAGGTGGGGTGCGCCTATGGGCTGGCCGTGAGCAGCGGCACCAACGCGTTGATCAGCGCCCTGTATGGCGTGGATGCCGGGCCGGGCGACGAGGTCATCATCCCCGCCTATACTTATGTGGCCACGGCGGCCGCCGTCATCGCGGCTGGCGCGGTGCCCGTGATCGCCGAAGTGGACGCCTCGCTCAACCTCGATCCGGACGACCTGGAGAGCAAGATCACGCCCCACACCAGGGCCGTGGTGCCGGTACATATGCGGGGCGTGCCCGCACGTATGAACGAGATCATGGCGGTCGCTAACAAATACGAGCTCTTGGTGGTCGAGGATGTGGCCCAGAGTAATGGCGGCGTCTATCAGGGGCAACCGTTGGGGAGCCTGGGCCATGTGGGCTGCTTTAGCTTTCAGCAGTACAAGGTGATTACTGCGGGTGAGGGCGGCATGGTAGTCACCGACGATCGCAAGGTCTATGACCGGGCGCGCATGCAGCACGACGCCGCCGCCCGCTTTTGGGAGGCCGGTGACGACGACGAGGGCAACCCTCTGTATGACTTTGTCCTATCGGGGGAGAACTATCGCATCTCGGAGCTGGCGGCAGCCCTGGTGTGGGCGCAGCGCGAGCGCCTCGGCCCGATCCTCGAGCGCTGCCGCGCCGTCAAGCGCCGCGCTGTGGAGGGCCTGGCGGGCATAGAAGGCATCACGTTGCAGGATGTCCCCGATCCGGAGGGCGATTGCGGCATCACCCTGACCTTTTTCCTCGCCAATCCCGAGCTGGCCAAGCAGTTCAGCGGCGCCTTGCGGGCCGAGAACATCCACTGCGGCACCGTCCATGACAAGCAGATCCCGGATCGGCACATCTATAGCTACTGGCCCTATATGATGAGCGGTCTGGCCGATGATCGTCGTGCCCCCTGGAAGAGCCCCTGGTACCATGGCGACGTCAAGGGCTACTCGCCCGATCAGTGCCCCCGCTCGCTGGACTATTTGTCGCGAGCGATCATGATCTTTATCGATCAGACCTTTACGCTGCAAGATGCCGATCTGATCGTCGAGGCGGTGGACAAGGTAGCAAGGGCCTTGCTATAGCCAGGGCCCTGCTGTAGCGGTACGCTTTGGGACACCGGTCCTCGACGGCGCGCCTTGTGGTGCAGCGGGGGCCGGTTTGACATGCCTCTCGGCCGACCCTAGAATGCGGCCTGCTACAAAGGAGAGAGTGTGTCTGAATCGGTACCCACAACCCCTCGCGACGAACGCCTGCCCATCCTGATCACCATCGTGGTCTTGGGGCTGGCTTTGTCCGTGTTGATCCCGCTTCCAACGCGAGAGCTGGTGCTGGACCTTCTGGGCTCGGAGCTATCGCTGCGATTCTCCGGACCTGTGCAGATGATCATTCTGATGGGGATGCTGGTCTGCGTGGGCGTTGATAGCCTGTTGCGCGGCGACCCGGGGGATCCCGCCAGCACCCCCTCGCAGCCATCCGCAAGCGAGATCCCGTCACGCGCCACCAGCGTCATGTTCTGGGCGCTGCCCGCTCTCCTGGCCGTCCTGGCCCTGATCATCCTGCATAGCCTGCCCTGGTGGGGATACCAGGTGGCCTTTGCCCTCATTAGCGGGGGCGTGTTGGCCACCATCATCACCTGGCAGAAGGAGACCCTCTCCCTAGCCGGCATGTCCCGCCGCGGGCTGCGCCTCGCGCTGAATGGCATCGCCTATGGGCTTGCCTATGTCCTCTTTGCCATGATCTTTGGCGCCCGGCTGCGAAGCATGCTTTCAGCCACGGCAGTGATGGCCGTCAGTGGCGTGTTGGCGCTCGAATTGCTGCGCAGTAGCGATACCTCCACCTGGCGGCCCTGGCTGTACGCGGCCCTGACCGCGCTCATCATGGGCGAGGTCACCTGGGTCCTCAACTATACCCGGGTGAGCAACCGCGCCGGGGGCGCCCTGCTGGTGCTGATCTTTTATGTGCTCACGGGGTTGGCGCAGCAGTACCTGTGGGAACGGCTCAACCGGCACGTATTGATCGAATATCTCGTGGCGCTGGTGTTTGGGCTGGGCGTCATCTCGCTCCTGGTATAGCGGGACCCCATCGCCAACATCAGGGCAACCCCGCATCGCCGCCCCCCGGTTGTGCGCCGAGCAATGGCGCCGATGCAGTGAGCATGTTATACTCGACGAAATCTTGCCCATCAGAGCGCTCGCTCACACAAGGGGGATCGGCTTGTTACCACATACCCAGCAAGTGATGCTCGATAATGGCCTCAAGGTGATTTTGCGAGAGAGTCATTCTTCCCCCGTGGTGAGCACCTGGATGTGGTATCGGGTGGGCAGCCGCAACGAAGTCGGCGGGCTCACCGGCCTATCGCACTGGGTCGAGCACATGCTGTTCAAGGGCACAGAGCGCTATCCCAAGGGTAGCATCATGCGGCTGGTCAGCCGCCATGGTGGCTACATCAACGCCATGACCAGCCAGGACTTTACCGCCTACTATTGCACCCTCTCCAGCGCACGCTCCGATCTGGCCCTCGATTTCGAGGCCGATCGGATGTCTGGGGCGCTCTTTGACTCGGCCGAGATCGAGACGGAGCGCACGGTGATCCTTGCCGAGCGAGAGGGGAGCGAGAACGATCCCTTTGCCGTCCTCATGGAAGAGATGTCGGCGGCGGCCTTTCGGCAGCACTCGTATCACCATCAGACCATCGGGTGGAAAGATGATCTCCAGCGCATCACCCGCGACGACCTGTACGAGCACTATCGTCGGTTCTATGTGCCCAACAATGCAATCCTGGTGGTAGCGGGCGATTTCGACACCGAGACCCGCCTGCGGCTGATCCGCGAACGCTTTGGACACCTGGCGCCCGGCCCCAGCCCCCAGACACCGATTCGGCCCGAGCCCCCCCAGCGGGGCGAGCGGCGCGTGATGCTGCGCATGCCCGGCTCGGCCTCCAGCATCCATCTCTCGTTCCATGCTCCGGCGGCCTCTGACCCCGACTTTGTGCCCCTGACGGTGGCCGACGCTGTGCTTTCGGGCGGCAAGGCCATGTTCTCCTTTGGCGGCAACCAGGCACGCAGCGCACGCCTGTATCGCGCCCTGGTAGAGACCGAGCTGGCATCCACAGCCGATAGCGACTATCAGCCCAGCCTGGATCCCTTTTTCTTTTCGTTGGACGCCACCGTGCGTGAGGGCGTCTCGCCCGAAAAGGTGGAGCAGGCCCTGCGGCAGGAGATCCACCGCCTGCAAGAGACCCCCGTTGCGCAGAGCGAGCTGCAGGTCAGCATCCGGCAGGCCCAGGCCCAGTTCGCCTATAGCTCGGAGAGCGTCACGAGCCAGGCCCTGACGCTGGGCTACCTGGAGATGGTGGATCACCACGAGCGCATGGAGACCATGCTGGACGAGCTGAGCGCCGTGGCGCCGGCAGATGTTCAGCGCGTGGCGCAGCGCTACCTGGTGCCCGAAGAGTGCACCATCGGCTGCTTTGTCCCCACCGACAGGGTCTCCGATCCGGACGACGAAAGCCGCCCTGCGCGGGTGTGGAGCCTGCGACGTGGCCTGCAGTGGTATACGGGCGCCTACCGTGCCGTGGGCCCCGATACGATCACCCGCGCCACCCTGGATAACGGGCTCACCGTGCTGGTGCAGGAACGCCCTTCCAGCGCCGCCGTGTCGATTGCCGGCCAACTGGAGGCCGGCAGCTATCTGGACGAGCCGGACACCCAGGGGATCACGGCGCTGACCGCCGCCATGTTGCGCCGAGGCACGGAAAAGCACAGCTTTCAGGAGCTGAATGTCGCCCTAGACAATGTCGGCGCCTCGTTCAACCTGCTGGCAGGCAGAGATGAGGTGAGCTTTGGCGGGCGCTCGCTGGGCGAGGACTATGCGTTGCTCATCGAGCTGATGGCCGAGATGCTAGCCAGCCCCACCTTTCCCGAGCAAGAGCTGGCACGCTACCGTGGGCAACTGCTCACCCGCATGGGCGATCTGGAGATGGAGACGGGCTATCGCGCCAACCAGGCTTTTATCGAAAGCCTCTACCCACCGGAGCATCCCTATGGCCGCCTGATATTGGGCTCCCGCGAGACCGTGAGCCGCCTGGATCGCGAGGTAGTGATCCAGCATTACCAGGAACGTATCTATCCCCAGCGCGGTATTCTCAGCGTTGTCGGGGCGGTGAGCGCCCAGGAGGCGCTGGATCAGTTGAACGCAACCCTGGGACAGTGGCTCCTGGATCGGGCGGTAGGCGAGCGGTACGAGTACCCCCCCTGCGAGCTGCCCGCACAGCCGGTCACCCGGATGGTGCATCTGCCGGGCCGCCCCCAGATCGACCTGATGCTCGGTGTCCTCGGCATGCCGCGCCATGAGGCTGACTATTATCCCGCGGTGATGGCCAATATCGTGTTGAGCAGCCTGGGGATGATGGGCCGTCTGGGCGAGGCGATACGCGAAGAGATGGGCCTGGTCTATCACATCAGCAGCAATCTCTACAGCAGCCCCGGCACACGCCCCTGGTTTGTGTCTGCAGGCGTGTCTCCCAGCATGCTGGACGATGCCATCGCTGCCATCCATGACGAGATCGCCCGCATGCGCGACGAGCTGATCTCGCAGGAGGAGATGGAGGACACACAAGCGCTGCTGACCGGCTCGTTGCCGATCTTTCTCGAGACCAACGAGGGCATCGCCAGTTTCCTGCTTGCCGTCGAGAGATACGGCCTGGGGCTGGACTATCTCGAGCGGTACCCGGCGCTGATCCAGGGCGTGTCACGCCAGCAGATCCAGAGGATGATGCAGCGATACTGGCCCCAAGGGCGCTATGTGGCCTCTGCAGCCGGCTCGCTACAGGCCGAATCCCTGCCCGAGAGCGTCTAGCCCCCTGGGGCGCTACCTCTTGCGGCTAACGGCGGCGCTCCCGGCGGATCCAGTAGATCACGGCAAACACGAACAGCCCGTTCAGGATGTATAGCAGGGTCAGCCCCGCCGAGCTACGCTCCACCCTCGCCGGCTCGGCGGACATCTCGCCGGTAGGCGCGGCGTGCTCTGCCAGCCATAGCTCTTCGATTTCCCGATCCACCACGCGCGGGGCCATCGTGGGCGGCGCATCGGGCGTCGGCGGAATCACCATCGCCTCAGGCTGGGGCGTGGCCGTCTCGACGGGCACCTCGGTGGGCAGAGGTGTCTCGGTGGCTGTAGGTATCGGGGTTGGAACTGTCGTCGGAACCGCTGTGGGTGTTGGCGTCGGCAGGGCCGTGGGCAGCGGTGTGACCGTGGGACGCAGTGTGGGCGACGGCACCAGGGTCTGGGTGGGCGTAGGGGTAGGTGTCTGGACCGCCTCTGCCACCAGGCAGGCGGCATCCCAATACGAGTCATTATACTTGGTGCGGAAATCGGGCTGCCCGCGGGTGAACACGGTCACCTGATCGCTCTGGGCAATGGTCGAGACGCTCAGTCGCACCCACTCATCGACCGGGCGCCCCTCGTCGTCATAAGAACGGGTCTCCACATCCAGCACCGGGGTCGACCAGACGATGGTATCGGGTATCGAATCGCCAAAGCCGGCGGGCGCGTCGCCATGGGGATCGATGCCGATGGACACCCGATAGTCGCCTGGGCCCTTGACGGCGCGGGTAGCCTCGGTGAGGGGTTGCTCCAGGTCCGACACCGGATACCTTTCATCGATGATGATGTCCTCTTGCCCGGTATAGATCTGGGTCCAGATGCTAAAGGTCACACGCGTCCCATGGGGAACGTTCACCTGCTGATAGAACCCGGCGGTATGGGTCGACCAGGAGGTAAAGAATCCCTGAGAGCGCTCCCCCTCGAACACCCGGTACCACCCGTCCCGCAACTGGGAACGAATCAGGATCTTGTACTCGGGCTCGTGGTTGTAGCCGGGCTCGGCGCGGCTGGGATCCCCTAGGACGGCCCACGGGTACCAGTTGTCCGAGATATAAGAAGATTGGCTGGCGCCCACCTGTGGGCCATGATAGTTGCCGCCCTCAAAGCCCGGGTTGCGCAGCAGGTTGCCGGGACAGTCGGCGCGAACAGGCAACGCCAGCAGCGCCAGGGTCACCAGCACCAATGTGGTGATCATCGCCATCCGACGCATGATCCTATCCCCCTAATCCAGGAAATCGCTCCTGGCCTCGTCCAAACGTGCTAGGCTGGCGTCTCGGCCTTGGCCTCGCGCTCGATAGCCTGACGCCCTTTGCGCGAGATGCGGTTCCAGATACGCGTAAGCCCCATGGCCTTGCGCATCATCTTCACCGTCTGCTCGGCCTCCTGGCTGGTGCGCAACGTGCCCTCGTACAACACCCGCTCCACCATCCCCGTTCTGGCCTCGAAATGGGCGCGCCGCTCACGGATCGGGTCTAGAAAGGCGTTCAGCGCCTTGGCCAGCGCATCCTTGACCTCCACATCCCCGATACGGCCCTCGCGATACCGCGCCTTGAAATCCTCGATCTGCTCCCGATTCGGGTTGAACACATCGTGGTAGATAAAGACCGGGTTGCCCTCGACGCGGCCAGGGATGTCGGCACGCACGCGATTGGGGTCCGTGTACATGCCGCGGACCTTGCGATTGACGGTGGCCTCATCATCGGACAAATAGATCGCATTGTCCAAACTCTTGGACATCTTGGCCTGGCCGTCGGTACCCACCAGGGAGGGCACATCGCTGATCAGGACCACGGGCACGGGAAAGACCTCACCATAGAGATGGTTGAACCGGCGCGCGATCTCGCGGGTGATCTCGACATGGGCCTCGTTGTCGCGCCCCACAGGCACCAGGTGCGCTCGGGGCATGAGGATGTCCGAGGCCTGCAGCACGGGATAGCCCAGCAGGCCAAAGGGGAGGGACTCTTCGTTCAGATTCGCGGCCTGGGCCATGTCCTTGATACTGGGCACCCGCTGCAGGCGGGGCACCGTCACCAACATCTCAAAAAAGAGGTTCATCTGATAGATCGAGGGGATGGCCGACTGGAGGTAGATGGTGCTCTTGTCCGGATCGATGCCCGCTGCGAGATAATCGAGCACCACATCATAGATGTTCTGCCCGAGCTGATCGATGGCCGCCTTTTCGGGCTTGGTGGTGAGGGTATGCAGATCGGCGACGATGAAAAAGCACTCGTACTCGTCCTGCAGCCGCAGCCGGTTGACCAGACTCCCCACATAATGCCCCAGGTGGAGCTTGCCCGTAGGGCGATCTCCCGTCAGAATGCGTTTCTTGTCCATGATTCCGTTCCTCCTCGGCCCAGCAGTGCCGATCGATATACTATTTGTCCCAAAAAGAAAAAACTCTCGCCCGCGGCCATGGGCCACCAGGGACGAGAGATGCTCCCGCGATACCACCCTGCTTAGTCGTGCCCCCTCGGGGCGCGCCTCGCTCGCCAGGTACGGGCCTGCGCCGATACCTTCAGCCTTGATAACGGGGCTGCCACCGGTGTGGGCTACTCCAGCTTGGCCCACACAGCTCCCCGGCCCATTCGCCGGCCGCTGACGCACCTCCCTCTCACCTGGCGGAGGCTCTCTGAGCGCCGCTTGACCGGTTACTCTTCCGGTTCCACGCCTTTCATCAGGATGATAGTACAAGGGGGGTTGCTTGTCAATCAGGCAGTGGTGGAGGCGCACAAGGCCAAGCCGAGTCCATATCTGCGGATCGTCGTGCCGCCCTCCTCCCCCAGGATACGCGCATGCAATGTTCCTGAACAGACACCCCCTTCTCCCGCAGGTGT
>SLPC01000087.1 GCA_007132185.1 Anaerolineae bacterium
CAGCTATCTGGTGATCCACGGGCCCAATCTCAACCTGCTGGGCCAGCGCGAGCCCGAGGTCTATGGCCGCATGACGCTGGCGGACATCAATGCCCGACTGGGCAAGTGGGCCGATGCGCAAGGCGTCGAGCTGCGCATCGTCCAGTCGAACCATGAGGGCGAGCTGATCGATGCCATCCACGACGCCGCCTCCTGGGCCGATGGCATCGTGATCAATCCGGGCGCCTTTACTCACTATAGCTATGCCCTGCGCGATGCCCTTGGCGGCGTGGGCCTGCCCGCCATCGAGGTGCACCTCTCCAACGTGCACGCCCGCGAGCCGTTTCGCCATATCTCTGTGACGGCGCCGGTCTGCCGCGGCCAGATCGTTGGGCTGGGATGGCGCGGCTATCTGCTGGCACTGCAGGCGTTGCTCGAGGATGACAGGGCCTAAGGGTCGACTCAGTACCGGCATGAGAAAAGCCCCCAGGAATCTGATTTCCTGGAGGCTTTTGCGTCTGGTGAGCCTATGGCTTGCGCCTGAGGAACGCGGGAATGTCCAGGTCGTTGTCGCCAAAGGAGGGGGCGTTATCGGCGGCGCGAGCCTGTGGCTGGGCCTCGGCCTCTGCCGCCTGGCGCACCTTGCCCCGCTCGTCCAAGTCAAAGCCGGTGGCGATCAGGGTGATCTGGATCTGATCCTTCATTTCTTCGTCGATCACGGCGCCAAAGATGATGTTGGCGTCGGCCGAGGCTGTATGGCGGATCAGGTCGGCCGCCTGCGAGACCTCGTAGAGCGAGAGATCCTCGCCGCCCTTGACGTTAAACAGCACGCCTCTGGCCCCGCTCACGTTAATGTCCAGCAGCGGGCTAGTGATGGCCGCTTCCGCGGCTGCCAGGGCGCGCTCCTCGCCCGAGGCCCGGCCCACGGTCATCAGCGCGGCGCCGCCATCCTTCATGATCGCCTTGACGTCGGCAAAGTCGGTGTTGATCAGGCCGGTGACGGTGATCAGCTCTGAGATACCCTGGATACCCTGGCGCAGGATGTCATCGGCCACTAAAAAGGCCTGCTGCAAGGGAACCTGGCGATCCACCAGTTCCAGCAGGCGATCGTTCTGGACGGCAATGAGGGTGTCCACATGCTCGTTGAGCTTGACGATGCCGCCGTCAGCCACGCGGCCCCTGCGCACGCCCTCAAATCCAAAGGGGCGTGTGACCACGGCGACGGTGAGCGCGCCCAGGTGTCGCGCGATCTCGGCGATGACCGGTGAGGCGCCGGTGCCCGAACCACCCCCCATGCCCGCCGTCACAAACACCATATCGGCGCCCTCGATCACCGAGCACAGCTCGTCGCGAGATTCTTCCGCCGCCTTGAGCCCCACCTCGGGATCGCCACCAGAGCCCAGGCCACGGGTCATCTGGTTGCCGATACGCACGCGCAGCGGCGCGTTCGAAAGAGCCAGTGCCTGGGCATCGGTATTGACGGCAATGAACTCGACGCCCCCCAACCCGGCCTCGATCATACGGTTCACGGCGTTCGAGCCGCCGCCTCCCACCCCAATGACCTTGATAACGGCCTGCCTGCCCTGGGTTTCCTGGTAATTGTTCAAAGCTCTCCTCCTGCCCTCTCAATACACGCTCCGGCTCTGGCGTCTGATGGTCAATTATTACGTTATGCATCCCAATCGATCAGTGGCCAAGCCTGGATGCCAACGGGAGCATCCTAGCATAGGCGCTGGTATGCGTCAATCTTTCGATCAAACTGCTTATGGCGCTTATAAGATATTAGCGCCGCATCTGCGTCGGGATATCCAGATCCAACGTGTCAAAAGGACGATTGTCGAGATCGGCCTCAATGGGAGAATCACGATCTGTATAGGGATTCCCCTGCTCATCCAGCTGATAGCCGGTGGCAATCAAGGTAATGTGGATCTCGTCGGCGAGCTCGGGATTATCCACATAGCCCCAGATGATATTCGCATCGGCGGCGGCGGTGCGTGCGATCAGGTCCGCGGCGCCATGCACCTCGCCGATAGAGAGATCACCACCCTCAATATTCAGCAACAGACCGGTGGCCCCTTTGAGCGTAATATCCAGCAGCGGGCTGGTGATCGCCTCCTCGGCGGCTTGTAGCGCTCGGTCTGGGCCTTTGGCACTGGTCATGCTGACCATCGTGCGGCCGCCATTGGTCAGGATCTCGGTCACATCCCGCAGGTCTACGTTGATCAACCCGACTTTGAGAACAAAGTCGCATACGATCTGAATCGCCTTCTTGAGCATCTCATCGGCCAGAGCAAAGGCATCGGTGAGCTTGAGATCCCGTGCCTCCAGGCTCAAAAGGCGGTCGTTCGAGATGACGATCTCAGCATCCACATGCTGAACCAGCTCCTTGAGACCCGCTTCGGCCGTCTGCATCCGCCGGTTTCCCTCAAAGCTAAAAGGCTTGGTGACCACGGCCACCGTGAGTATGCCTCGTTCCCGAGCCAGCTCGGCCACTATGGGCGCGGCGCCAGTGCCCGTGCCCCCACCCAGGGTGGTGGCGATAAACAGCATATCGGTTTTATCCAGGAGCTGGGCGATCTCGCCCCTGGCAGCATCGGCAGCCTTGGAGCCCAGGCCAACGTCGCCGCCGGTGCTCAGGCCGTGGGTGATCTGCCCGCCGATCTGCAGGTTTGCCGCTGCCCGCGATGTCGACATCTCTTTGAGAGATGTGTTGATCGTGATGAACTCGATATCCTCGATATTCTCTTCCATCATGCGGCGCACGGCATTCGAGCCGCCGCCGCCCACACCGATCACTTTGATTCGCTGCAATCTCTCCCGAGAGGTATCCACGTCACTCATAGCGCCCCCCATGGTGCCTCGCCTGCAAAGGACCTGCCTGCGCCAACCCGTCCATCTTGATGCTCGGCATGCTAACACACCATAACAAGCTCGTCAACCCCTGAAACCATCTCGTAGTCAGAAGAAAGCGCTCCATCTGCCCCACTTGGCCTACGACTCTGGGCGTTGCACCATATCTCGGCACGCACCTTGTGTCACACATCGATGATGGAAAATAGCCCGGCGATGTCTCTTATTTTTTGTTATATCTATGCCTATTGCGGTATTATGCATGGGTGGATGATCCAGGCCGTTCCCCCTTGCATATCTGCTTTGGGTCTCAAGTGCTGGGCTGGTATAATATTAGAGTGGTAGGTACGAATTCTCTGGAGATGCTGCACTTATGTTTGAGAAAACCGCTGCGGTGGTAAAAAGATACGATGAATTGAACCATTTGCTCTCCTCGCCCGAGGTTCTGAGCGACCCGGACAAGCTGCGCGTCTATGGTCAAGAGCAGGCCGAGCTCTCGCCGATCGTCGCGGCCTATAAGCAATATCTGGCGATAGAGCGCGAGCTGGAGGACACGCGCGAGCTCGTTGCCGAAGAGTCTGATCCCGAGATGGTTGCCATGATCCGCGAAGAGATCGCCGATCTGGAGGAGCAGCTGGAGCAGATCGCGGAAGAGCTCACGCGGCTGATGGTCCCCAAGGATCCCCGCGACCAGAAGGATGTGATCATCGAGATTCGCGCCGGCACAGGTGGTGAGGAGGCGGCCCTCTTTGCCGCCGACCTGTACCGCATGTACACCATGTACGCTGCCAGCCGGAGCTGGAAGACCAACATGATCAGCTCGAATGAGACCGGTATCGGCGGATACAAGGAGGTCATTTTCGAGGTACGTGGCAAGGATGCTTACTCGCGGCTCAAGTACGAGAGTGGTGTGCATCGCGTGCAGCGGGTGCCCTCCACCGAGACGAGCGGCCGCATCCATACCTCGACGGCCACCGTGGCGGTAATGCCAGAGGCGGGTGACGACATCGAGGTCGAGATCGATGAGAACGATCTGCGCATAGACATCTTTCGTTCCGGCGGCAAGGGTGGGCAGAGCGTCAACACTACCGACTCGGCGGTGCGCATCACCCATCTGCCTACCGGTATCGTAGCCCAGTGCCAGAATGAGCGCTCGCAGCTTCAGAACCGCATGCGGGCGATGGAGGTGCTCAAGGCACGGCTCTATGACCTGGAGTATAACGCGCGCTTTGCAGAGCGCGACGAGGAACGGCGCATGCAGGTAGGCACGGGTGAGCGTAGCGAAAAGATCCGCACCTATAACTTTCCCCAGAATCGCGTCACCGATCATCGCATCGGCCATTCCAGCTATCAGATAGAAAGCGTGCTATCAGGGGATCTCGACGAGTTTGTCGAGCGGCTTGCGGCTGAGGAGCAATCCCAGTTGCTGGCCCAAGTGGCCTGAGCGCGCCGGTCATGAAGGCCGCGGCACCTGCAGAGTCGTGCCCGCAGCTTGTGGGCGATGCTCTGCGCTGGGCCGTGCGCCTGCTGGTGGCGCGAGGAGCCGATACGCCCCGTCTGGACGCCGAGCTTCTGCTGGCGCATCTGCTGGATGTAGACCGGGCTCAGGTTCTGATCCGCCGGGATGATTGCCTGACCCCTACGCAGGTTGAGCGCTTTACCGAACTGGTGCAGCGGCGCGTGCGTCATGAACCAGTGGCCTATCTGATCGGCGAGCGTGCCTTTTACGATGTCGACCTGCGCGTTACGCCTGCCACGCTCATCCCACGCCCCGAGACAGAGCATCTGGTGGAGGAGGCCCTGACCTGGGCCAAGAATCAGTCTGGGCGTCTGCGGGTGGTAGACGTGGGCACAGGCAGTGGTGCCATTGCCATTGTGCTGGCCCGCCATCTGCCCGAGGCCACCGTCTGGGCCGTCGACCTCTCATTGCCCGCGCTGGAGGTTGCGTGGGAGAACGTGCGCCGGTATGGTCTATCGGAGCGAGTGTGGCTCGTGCAGTCCAATCTTCTCAAGCCCATGGGCGCGGTCTTTGACCTGATCCTAGCGAACCTGCCCTATGTCTCTATGGCGGATATGGCCGTGCTGGAGCCCAATGTGGCCGACTATGAGCCTCATCTGGCTCTCGAGGGGGGTACAGACGGGACCGAAATCATGACGCGGTTGATCGAGCAGTTGCCAGCCCGCCTGGCCTGTCCGGGTCTGGCGCTGTTCGAGATCGATCCCCGCCAGGCAGGCCCGTTGCAGGCAGCCGCCGCCGTATTGCTGCCGGATGCCAGGGCGTTGCTGGTCCACGATTTAGCCGGCCATGAACGCGTGCTACGGATCGAACGAGGAGAGGGAGAAACATGATGCCAGCCAACGATCATCGGTACGATACGCGTGTGTTGGATGCGAACGCTCCCGATGCCATCCAGGAGGCTGCTGCCGCTCTGCGGCGGGGCGAGGTGGTCGTATTCCCCACGGATACCGTGTATGGCGTGGGCTGTGACTATCGGGATCCCGCGGCCATCGAGCGGCTCTATTGGGCCAAGCAGCGTCCCTACAAGCTGGCCATCCCTGTGCTCGTCTCGCATCCCCGCCATGTGAGTCAAGTGGCGCGCTCCTTACCCGCTGCGTACGAGGAGCTGACTGCACGCTTTTGGCCCGGGGGGCTGACCCTCATTGTGCCACGTCTGACGAGTCTGCCCGATATCCTCACCGCCGGAGGCAACACGGTGGCGGTGCGTATGCCAGATCATCCCGTGGCGCAGGAGCTGATCGAGGCCGCGGGGGGTGCCGTGGCGGGCACCAGTGCCAATCTATCCAGCAGGCCGTCGCCCTGTGCGGCCCAGGAGGCTCTGGCTGACCTGGACGGGCGGGTCCATCTGCTGCTGGATGGGGGCGCCTGCCCCCAGGGGGTCGCCTCGTCGATCGTGGATCTATGTAGCACGCCGCCCAGGTTGCTGCGGGGCGGTGGCCTGGACCCGAAACTCCTGCGGGAGGTATTGCCGGATCTGGTGGTTGCCTAAGCCCGTCGGTCAGGTGAGCCGGTGGGCCATACGGAGTATGGGGGGCATGGGCTTTGACAGGCAGGCGCCACGTCGCTAGAATGGCTCACTCAGCAATCGCTGAGCATTCATTGGCAGCAGAACCCTCGTCGAATGTTCGACGTGAAACATATCAGGAGTCTCGCTTGAGCCCCTCATCTGACGCGCAACAATCGATCTGCGATTACGAGGCCAGCACCTACCGCACCGACTTTTGGCAAGGGCAGGGCCGCGAGTACGAGGATGCCGTCGAACGGGTGGCTCTGCGTCGCCTGTTGCCGGCCCGAGGCAGCCGCCTGGTGGATGTGGGCGCCGGATTTGGCCGCCTGGCCGATCTGTACGACGGCTTTGACGAGGTTGTGCTTCTGGACTATTCCCAGTCGCAGCTCGAGTATGCCCGCGAGCAACTGGGCGATGGCCGCTTTACCTATGTGGCCGCCGATCTCTACCGCTTGCCCCTGGCAACCAACGCTGTTGACACCACTGTCATGGTACGGGTGCTGCATCATATCCGCGATGTGTCCTCGGCCCTAGAGCAGTTGGCCCGCATCCTCACGCCCCAGGGTACCATGGTGCTCGAGTTTGCCAACAAGAGACACTTCAAGAACATCGTGCGCTACTTGCTCCATAGAGGCGTGAACCCCTTTACGCCCGAGCCCTACGAGTTCGCCGAGCTACATTTCGACTTTGACCCTCGCTGGGTCCAGGCGCGCCTGGCCGAGGCCGGGTTCGCTGTGGAGCAACGTCTCTCGGTCTCTCTATTGCGAAGTGGGTTGCTCAAACGTACCGTGCCGACGCGCTGGCTGGTAGGGCTGGATGCCGCTCTGCAGCGTCCCACAGCCGCCTTTGCGCCCGCGCCCAGCGTATTCGTGCAGACGCAGCGCTGGGGAGAGACTTCCAGTCCGCCTGTCGAGCGCGCAGCCCTGTTCCGCTGCCCCGATTGCGGCCACGAGCCCCTGTCCCCTGATACTGACGCCGTGTTTTGTCCCGTTTGTGAGGGACGTTGGTCGACCATCAATGGCGTCTATGTCTTTAAATAGGGGCGCCTGAGCCGACGGACCGCGAGCGCGGACCGCTGGGGTGGTTGACGCGCATTGTGGGTCGCTCTATACTGCCCACAGTCCTGAACCGAGGAGGATCACGCGATGAAAGTCTCCTGTATGCAAGAGAATCTGGCCCGTGGGCTCTCTGTGGTGGGGCGCGCTGTGGCGACGCGCAGCACCCTGCCAGTCCTTTCCAACATCATGCTGTCTACCGAAGAATCCCGTCTCAAGCTGTCGGCCACCAACCTGGAGATCGGGATCAACTGCTGGGTGGGCGCCAAAGTGGAGCGCGAGGGCGCCACCACCATCCCCGCTCGCCTGTTGAGCGATTTTGTGAGCTCGCTGCCGCCCGAGAGGGTAGAAATGGAGCTGATTGCGCGCACCCAGACCCTCAATGTCAAGTGTGGGCGCTTTGAGGCCAACATCAAGGGCATCGATGCCCAGGAGTTCCCCCTGATCCTCATTCCCGAAGAGGATGACCCGATCCGCATCCAGGGCGATAGCCTGCGCCAGATGGTGGATCGCGTGGCCTTTGCGGCAGCCACCGACGAGAGCCGACCTGTACTCACCGGTGTATTGGCCGAGCTCGACCCCGACGAGTTTACCTTTGCCGCCGCCGACAGCTATCGGCTCTCGGTGAGCTCTATGCCGTTGGCTGAGGGCCCCGAGACTCCTGTCAGCGTCATTGTGCCTGCTCGCGCCTTGCAGGAGTTGCGACGCATCATTGGCGATGAAGAGACCGTACAGGTACTCGTTTCGCCCAATCGCAACCAGATCTTTTTCCGGCTCGAGTCGGCAGAGCTGGTCTCCCAGTTGGTGGAGGGTACCTTCCCTGACTATAAGCAGATCATCCCCAAGGGCCACAACACCCGTATCGAGGCCAGTACGGCTGATCTCCTCAAGGCCGTACGCATGGCGGCCATCTTTGCCCGCGATGCCGCCAACATCTGTCATCTGCAGGTGGTCCCGAACGGCGATGACGGGCTGGGCCGGCTCATCATTGCGGCCACGTCTTCCGAGTACGGCGATAACGTAAGCGAGCTGGACGTGCGCGTAACCGGTCAGTCGGTCGAGGTCGCGTTCAATGCCCGTTATCTGCAAGAGGCGCTCAACGCCATCGATACGGCAGAGGTGGCGCTCGAGATGCGGGATCCCTCAAGCCCAGGCGTGTTGCGACCCGTCGGTGGTCCCGAATTTGTGCACATCATCATGCCCATGCAGGTGGCGCGCTAGTCGACTATATGCACATCTGTCATCTTGAGCTCATCAACTATCGTAATTATGCGCGCCTGGAGCTGGATCTCACGGCGCGCATTCATCTGTTCCAGGGCGACAATGCCCAGGGCAAGACCAACCTGCTCGAGGCGATCTACTATCTGGCCACCACACGCTCTCCTCTAGCTTCGCAGGATCGTGAGCTGATCCGCTGGGAGTCGCTGCAAGATGAGGTGATCCCCAACGCTCAACTGGCCCTCCGCTTTGTGCGCGCCGGAGAGGAGAACAGCATCGAGGCCTCGCTGGTGCAAGAGCCGAGTGAGGGTAACGGAGCGAATGGCACCGTCTTTCGACGGCAGTTGCGCTACAATGGCGTGAACCGACGCGCCATGGATATTGTCGGCAAGCTCAACGTGGTGCTCTTTTTGCCCGAAGACATCATCCTCGTATCCGGCTCGCCCGGCGACCGGCGCCGTTACCTGGATGTCACCCTTTGCCAGCTGGACGAGCTATACTGCCGCTCGCTGGCGCGCTACAATCGTGTCGTGACGCAGCGTAACGCTCTTTTGCGCCAGATTCGCGAGCGGGCCTCGCGGCCCAAGGAGTTGGCCTACTGGGATGGTCAGGTGGCACACCTGGGGGCCTATGTGATGGCGCGACGTATGTGGGCCATAGCCCGTCTATCGCGGGACACGAGCGAAATCCAGAGCGCGCTCACGGGGGCGGTGGAGCGCCTGGAGCTGCGCTATGAGCACACGCTGGAAGCGGGCCCTGCCATCGAGCCCATTGAGGCCGCCTTGTACGATCCGACTCTGGCATGGCGCACAGGCGTTCCCGAGGGAGAGGCTCTCGATTTGCTCGAGGAACAGATCAAGGATGCGTTGCGCCGCTGTCAGCAGGAAGAGATCGCGCGCGGAGTGACCATCAGCGGTCCCCACCGTGACGATATGCGCTTTATCATCAACGGCTTTGATGCTACCATCTATGGCTCTCGCGGGCAGCAGCGCACGGCGGCACTGGCCCTCAAGTTGGCCGAGGTGTCCCTCATGCAGCGGCTGGTAGGCGAGATGCCCGTTCTCCTGCTGGATGATGTTCTCTCTGAGCTAGACCGGCGGCGTGGGCAGTATCTTCTGGAGGCCATCGGCCAGGCAGAGCAGGTGCTCGTTACCACCACGAATATGGAAGGCTTTGGATCTGCATTCTTGGAGCGCGCACAGCTCTGGCAGGTGCAGGCGGGCGCCGTACAGCCTCACCCGCAGACAAGCGACGATGAGGTAGACTCGAGGAGCTAGGAGGCAGATGATATGTGGATCCGATCACCGTCACTGTTTCTCCACTGTCCGATTCCCTGGACCGGCTCATCGCGATGCACGCCGTCCTCGCAACCACACCCTAGGAGGGCGCCGCGGCCCGCGGCGCGGTCCTTTTGATCGAGCCGGGCGCACCCGCGACATCATGAGTCTGGCTGTGTCAGGGGTCTCTTGGCAGGGATGCCCGTGCGCCGGGGGTAACGCTCGGGCGTGGGACCGATCTTGTCGATGACCACCAGATAATGGTCGCTCCTCCATTCAGCCAGCGTCAGCGGCTTGACGGCAACTACACGCCCGCCGAGCAGCGTAATGGCTCCCTGTGCGTCCACCGTCTCGGTGATAGCATCCTCCCCCTTGGGAGCGATCAGGCGGCCACCCAGCCGGCAGAAGGGCAGGCAATACTCGGCCAGCACCGCCAGATGGGCGACGGCGCGCGCCAGCACGACGTCATAAGCCTCGCGATGGGCCTCTTGTCGGGCGATCTCCTCGGCGCGGCCGTGGATGATCTCGACGCCCGACAGCCCCATCTCCCGGACGATGTGCTGCAAGAAGGTGACTTTTTTTCCCACCGACTCGATCAGGGTGAGGCGCATGTCCGGAAGCAGGAGCTTGAGGGGTAATCCGGGAAAGCCGGCGCCCGTGCCGATATCGACACAGCGCAGACCCAGCCCGCCCCGCTGTACCGGCACCGTATCGGGGATCGTATCGCCAAGACCTTGTTGGGGAAAGGCTAGCAGGCAACAGAGCGAGTCCAAAAAGTGTCGCCGCTGGACCTCCTGATAGCCTGTGATGGCGGTCAGATTGAAACGCTCATTCCAGGTGGTGAGCTCACGATAGTAGATCTCGAATTGCTCTAGATGTCGGGGACCGAGGCTCAAACCGAGCTCACGGGCGCCCTGCCGCAGGATCTCCATGATAGCCTTTCGACAGGCAAGAGCAGCCGTCAGGCGAATATCTTGCCCGGGTTCATGATGCCCTTTGGGTCGAATACCTGCTTGATGGCCTGCATCAGGGCCACCGCCTCAGGGCCGTGCTCCTCCAGCAAGAACGCCTTTTTCGCCAGCCCCACGCCATGCTCCCCGGCGATGGTACCGCCGAGCGCCAGCGCCCGTCGCACGATCTCGTTGGTAGCCTGATCGCCCAAGCGGGCGTCCTCCTCGTTGTTGCGGCGCAGGATCGTCTCGGTGTGCAGGTTGCCGTCACCGGCGTGGCCGAACACATAGATGCGCAGTCCTGTGCGCGCGGCGACCTCGTGCACAAACTCGACCATCTCGCCAAAATGCGAGATGGGGACGCACACGTCCCCCGACACCAGGATCTCGCCCGCGTGAGAGAGCTTGATCGAGTCGCGGGCCTCACGGCGGGCGGCCCACAGCACGGCGCGCCGCTCGGGCGTGCCAGCCACATCAAACTCGACGCAGTTGTGGTCAGCGTTGATCTCGCGCATGTAGGTCACCTGGTCCTGGACGCCGGCCATCGGACCATGGAACTCGTAGAATACGGTGGGCGTCTCGCGCAGGTTCAACCCCATCTGCTCGTTGGTCACACGCACACAGCCGCCATCCAACAGCTCGATGGCCGCCGCATCCACGCCATAGCGCACGGCGTCATAGACGGCGTCGGTGGCATCCTTGAGGGTGTCGAACACGGCAATGGCTGACGAGACCTGTTCGGGCAGGCCCATGAGCCGCAGGGTAATCTCGGTTACCACCCCCAGGGTGCCCTCCGAGCCCACCATCAGGCTCACCAGGTCATAGCCGCTGGTGCTCTTTTTGGCACGGCTGCCGATATCCACGATCTCTCCGTTGGGCAGCACGCACTTGAGCTGCATGACATAGTTGCGGGTTACGCCATACTTGACGGCGTGCATACCACTCGAGTTATTGGCCACCATGCCGCCCAGAGTAGCCACGTCGGCGCTGCCGGGAGCTGGCGGGAAAAAGAGGCCCAAGCGCCGCAGGTGGGCATTGAGATCGTCATAGATGATCCCCGGTTGCACCGTCACCTGAAGATCGTCCTCGTTTACGTTCAGGACCTCTTTGAGACGATACATGGCCAGCAGGATGCCGCCATTGATGGGTACCGGGTTACCCTCCAGGCTGGACCCCCCGCTCCAAGGCACCACAGGTATCTCGTTCTCATAAGCATAGCGCAGGATGTCCGAGATCTGCTGGGTGTTGCCGGGCCAGACGACGGCATCCGGCAGACAAGGGGCTACGCATGATTCGTCAATCGAGTGCGCCTCCAGATCAGAGGCTCGCGTCGAGACGTTGTCTTTGCCAACAATGGATTGCAGTGTGGGTAGATCAATAGAGTATCGCAAGATCATTCTCCCGATTCGGCAGTATCTCGTACCTTTGCCGAGGATAAATCAGGCTCATCGTCCTCACTGGAGGACACCAGCACATCACGGGCTTTGCTGGTGCCGGTAGCTGGTCCGATTATGCCCCTTTCCTCCAGGGTGTCAATCAGTCGTGAGGCCCTTGTATAGCCAATGCGCAGCGCTCGCTGCAAGCCCGACACAGAGGCCCGCTGCTCCTGGATCACCAGCTCGGTGACCTCCTGCAGGAGCGGATCCTCGTCAGAGTCATCTGCATCAGGAATCTCTACCTTGACCCCCGGCCAAAGCGGCTTTTGCACGGCTTTTTTCGGGTCGATGCCCTCTATTCGCTCGATTTCCGCTCTGGTCGGCATCTGCCCGCGCCAGTAGTTTACGATCGCCTCTAGCTCGACGTCGGAGACATAGCAGCCCTGAATGCGCGCCAACTTGGGCGAGTCTGGCGCCATGTAAAGGCCATCCCCCTGGCCCAGCAGCTTGTCGGCGCCTGGCGTATCGATTATGACGCGCGAGTCCACCTGTGAAGAGACGAGAAAGCTGAGCCGTGCGGGAAAGTTGGCTTTGATCAGGCCTGTTACCACATCCACGGAAGGACGCTGGGTGGCGATCACCAGATGGATGCCCGTAGCGCGCGAGAGTTGTGCGATGCGGCAGATCAGACGCTCAATATCGTCGGGGGCGACCATCATCAGGTCGGCTAGCTCGTCGATGAACATGACGATGTGGGGTAGCTTGGGTTCGCTCTGGGCCAGCATCTTGGCGTTGTAGGACGGCAGATTACGGGCCCCCACCTCGGCAAACACCTGGTAGCGACGATCCATCTCATTGGCCAGCCATTTGAGCACGCCCACCACACGAGCTGGCTCCACCACCACCGGCGCGATCAGATGCGGGATGCCGTTGTAGTTGGAGAGTTCTACCCGCTTGGGATCCACCAGCAGCAGGCGCAGATCGTCGGGCGTGTTGCGGCAGAGCAGGCAGGCGATCAGGGCGTTGATACAGACGCTCTTGCCCGAGTTGGTGGCGCCGGCAATCAGCAGATGCGGCAGCGAGGCCAGGTCGTCTACCACAGGCGCGCCCGACACATCCCTGCCAAAGCCCAGGGCCAGGGGATACCTGCTCAGCTCGGCGAACTCGTCGGACTCGATCACGCTGCGCAGCCCCACCATCGCCATTTCGCGATTGGGTACCTCTACGCCGACGACGCCCTTGCCTGGCACCGGCGCCTCGATGCGAATGGGGGCCGCGGCGAGCGCTAGCGCCAGATCATTGGCCAGGGAGGCGATCTTGGCCACCTGGACTTTCATCCGGCGCACCTTGCCCTTGCGGTCGCGGCGCTCTACATAGCCGGGCTCGAGGCCAAATTGGGTCACCACGGGTCCAGGATTGACCTCGACGACGGTGACCGGGACACCCAGGCTGCCCAGGGTATCCTCGATCAGGCGTGCCTTTTCGCGTATATCTCGCAGGCTAGTGGGCGGATCATCGTTAACCGCCAGGAGCGTCTCAATGGGCGGCAAGGCCCACCGTCGTGAGCCAGGGGCGAGGCTCTCTGGCAGCGGCTCTTCCTCGTCAGGCGGCTCTGGTGGGTCGGCGCGTTGCGGAGCTGGCTGCGGCGGGGCGCTTACGACAGGCGCCGCCTTATCACGAGGCGTGGGACGAGCAACGACCTCCTCCCCCGCCACAGCGCGACGTGCGGCGCGGCGCTGGCGGCGCTCGGCCAGCCATTGGCGCATACGTTGGCGCCCATCTGCCAGATTGCGCACCATCTCCTCCAACGAGAGGTCGAGGGTAATGGTCAGCCCGATGGCCAGCAGCATGCCGAATACCACCACTGCGCCGGCCCAGCCCAGAGTGGCCTCGAGTCCCAGGCTCAGATAGTAGCCCAGGAGACCACCGCCAGCCCCACTTGCTACAGCGGCTTCTCGATCCGAAAAGAGATGATGACTAAAGCCAAGAAATGTTATCAGAAGTAAAATAATACCAAAAAATCGTATCCACGGAATACGTAGAGGCGTATCGGTGAGACGGGTCATGAGCCACAGTGCGAGGAGGCTCAGCACAGCGGGCACGGCGTAGCGGCCCCAGCCCAGCGCCTGCGCCAACACCCGGATCCACCATTCGGTGAGCGCGCCCCGATTGACCGCCAGCAGACTCAAGAGCGTCACCAGCGCAACACCCAACAGCAGCAGACCACCCAGCCAGGACACCTGTGCCCGGCTGATCTGGATGCCCTTGTTCGAACGGCGACGTTTTGTGTTGGTGCGTTTGCTCGTTCGGGGGCGACGTCTTGTAGCTCTCTTGGTCATGATCTCCCTGTCCTATGCGCTGCGCGATCCTGATGCAAGGGACTGGAATACAGAGTCCTTGTCAGTTGTGGGTGGGCTCTTTTGGCTCGTCCGATGAGGCGCCAAGGGCATTGTCAAGCTCGCCCAAGAGCCCCAGACGGCCCTGTGAATAGAGCAAAAGAGGGGCAAGCTGACAAAGGTATTATACCATGTTCCCCCGGCTCATAGTTTGAGCAGGATGGGGATCACCAATGGCCGGCGACCCGTCTTGGCCAGGGCCAGGCGGCATAGCGCTGTTTCCAGACGTTTGGTCAATTCGCTACGGGTACCGCCCCCGGCGACTACTTGGGCGATCTCCTCGCGAATGGATTGGTCGAGCCCATTGGTCTCGGCCGTGTATAAAAAGCCGCGGCTCTGGATCTGTGGCTCGCCCATAAGGGTGCCCGAGTATCGATCGACGATCACCGTGGCAACCAGGACGCCATTGTGGGCCAGCGACATGCGCTCGCGCTGGATGGCCTGCTCTAGCTCTGCCACCCCATTGCCATCCACATAGTACAATCCCTTGCGCATACGCGCGGTGACCTGGATGCTGTCGGTGTCCAGCTCCAATACGCCGCCCGTCTCCATGACGCAGATGTTCTCCTGAGGGATGCCGCATTGCAGCGCCAGTTTGCGGTGCCAGACCAGATGCCGATACTCGCCATGGATAGGGACGAAAAAGCGGGGCCGAATCAGGTTGAGGAGCATCTTTTGCTCTTCCTGGCTGGCGTGTCCCGAGACATGCACATCCAGGACCTCATCATAATAGACATCAGCCCCCAGCCGAAACAGATCGTCCAACGTGCGATTGACAAACTCCTCATTGCCAGGAATGGCGGTCGCCGAGACAATGACGGTATCCCCTACCCCGACGCTCACGGAGCGATACTGTTCCTGGCCCATGCGCACCAGAGCCGAGGTCGGCTCCCCCTGGCTGCCGGTGCACAGGATCGTGACCCGGTTCGCGGGAAGGTTCTCGATCTGCTGGACGGGGAGGAGGACCTCGTCGTCTACGTCCAGATAGCCCAGCTTGCGGGCCACGTTCACGTTGCGAACCATGCTGCGCCCCACGATGGACACCCGTCGCCCGCATCGCACCGAAGCATCAATCACCTGCTGGATACGGGATAGATTGGACGCGAATGATGCCACGATGACGCGGCCGGGGGCCTCATAGATGATGCGGGCCAGGGTCTCACCCAGGACGCTCTCTGAGGGGGTATAGCCGGCCTGCTCGGCATTGGTGCTGTCGGAGAGGAGCAGCAGAACGCCCTCGCCGCCCAGCTCGGCCAGCTTGGCAAAGTCGGTACGCCTGCGATCCACGGGGGAATGGTCAAACTTGAAATCACCCGAGTGCACGATCAGGCCCACCGGTGTATAGATCGCCATGCCCACGCCGTCGGGAATGCTGTGGCTGACGTGGAAAAAGACCACCCGAAAGGGACCGATCACCCGCTCGTCGCCCGGGGCCACGGTGCGCATATCGGCATGACGCACCTGCGCTTCGGGCAGCTTGACCCCGATCAACCCCAGGGTGAGGGCGGTCGCATAAATGGGGGCATCCACCTTGGCCATCAGATAGGGGAGCGCGCCGATATGATCCTCGTGCCCATGGGTGATGATGATGCCCCGCACCCGCTCGGCGTTGTCGAAAACATAGGTCATATCGGGCAGAATTATGTCTACGCCCAGCATATCGTTCTCTGGGAACATGAGCCCTGCGTCAATGATAAGCAGGTCATCACCATGCTCTAGAACCATCATGTTGCGGCCGATCTCGCCCAGGCCGCCCAGAGCAAGAATGCGCAGTTTGTCGTTAGTCAAGATACCCCCTACTCAGAATAGAGAAAGCTGTTCGGGCGGTGTCTCACCCCCACTGCCGTTTCCAACGCTCTGCAAACCAGAGAGGATCTCGGGGATCTTGGCAAAGTCCTGCTCGATCAACGAGCGATAGCGTGATTGATGTAGGGCTGCTGCCGGGTGGAACATGGGGAGATACACGATATCATCTACGCGCTTGGGCTGGCCGTGCACTTTGCTGATCGTGACGCCCTGGTAGGCCAACTGCATCGAAAAGCGCCCCAACGTCACAATGAGTTTGGGCGCAACAAGCTCGATCTGTCGCTCGAGATACCCGCTGCAGGCCTCGATCTCGTCCTGTCGGGGGTCGCGGTTGTCAGGTGGACGGCATTTGACGATGTTGGTGATGAAAACCTGATCTCGACTCAGGTTGATGCTGGCGAGCAACTGCTCGAGAAAGCGCCCGGCGGCCCCCACAAAAGGCCGGCCCTGCTCGTTTTCATGAAAACCCGGCGCTTCTCCCACGAGCATGATGGCTGCATTAGGCGAACCATCGCCTGGGACGGCGTGCTTGCGAGACTCGCTCAAGCGACAAAGAGGACAGACCCGGATCTGCTCGTGCAAAGCTTCAAGTTCGGACATGGATGCGCCTCCGATTTATAACGGGACCAAGCCCATCTCCGGCGGACAGGCGACAGGCAAATGCTGCCTGAAACTGGCTCGGTGATTATACTATTGGGCGGTGAGATCGTCTAGCCCACGGATGCCGGGGCCTCTATTATACTAACACCCAGGGTTGTCTGAGGAGTCGGCGAGCTTGCGGGGGCGTCCTTTGACGCATCAAGCTCCCTGGCCTACAATCGGTTGGTTAGCACACTTGTGAGAGGAGACGGCCTTGATCGACATTGCCATGCGCGCGGCCCGCCAAGCCGGACAGGTACTCTTGGAGATGTATCGCGGTCCCCATGAGATCGAGGTCAAAGGCGAGCGAGACATTGTGACCCAGGCAGACCTGGCCGCTGAGGAGGTGATCATGCAAGAGATCCTTGCGGGTTGCCCTGATGCCTGGATCGTCTCGGAGGAAAGCCACAGCCAGCGCACGGCCGATGCTGAGCGGCCCACCTGGTACATCGATCCCCTGGATGGTACGACCAACTTTGCCCGTGGCCTACCGCCATTCTGCGTCTCGATCGCCATGGCCCAGGCAGGAGAGATCGTCTGCGGGGTGGTGTACGACCCGTTGCATGACTATCTCTTTCATGCCCAACGCGGACAGGGCGCCTTTCTCAACGAGGATCGATTGCAGGTGAGTACCGAGGAGGATCTCAGCGGCGCTATTGTGCTGCTGGATTGGCCGCGCGAGCAGGCGATCCGGCAAAAGAGCGGGCGTGCCCTGCAGCGTCTGTTACCGCTGACCAGCGCCGTGCGCTCTACCGGATGTGCGGCCCTCTCCCTATGCTACATTGCCGCTGGCTGGGCCGATCTCTACTTTCAGTACACCCTGTCCTCATGGGATGTGGCGGCCGGGATGCTGCTGATTCACGAGGCCGGCGGCCAGATCACGGGCCTGGATGGGCGTGCCCCAGCTCTGGAACAGCCCGACTGGCTGGCCACCAATGGCCTGCTTCACAGCCACGTGCTCGAGGTCTCTCCCTTTACGCAGGTCGAGGGCTGACCGTGCCGAGCCCTACAGGTTGACTTTGTCGTCCGGCGCATAGGGGCACTTGATAAAGATCAGCTTGAGTGGCGTCTCTGCGTCGGCGCGGATATCATGCTGGTCGTGAGGGTCCATGCGGTACACATCACCTGGCGTTAGCGCGTGCTCTTGTCCGTTCACCAACATGATCCCCTGCCCCTCGAGGACATAAAAAGTCTCCTCAACCTGCTCATGATAGTGGCCCCCCAGAGCCTCACCCGGCTTGACCAGGATGATGCCCCAGTCAATGCGTGGGCCGCGCATCAAGTATTTGACGCCACTATTGCCGTCCCGATAGGTCTGGTCCTGTTCCCTCACATGTTGCATCTCTATGCCTCCTCTCGCGATCCAGACCCGGGGTCCATGAACTGGTAACAGATCTCGCCAGATGCGTCGATTGTATAGCGCCCAAAGATCGGCGTCCTCTGCCTGCTTGCGAGCACGCGTGGCAAGAGGTAAGGCAGATCGGCCACCATCTCGTCCCAGGGCAGGGCATCCAGGGCATGCCACTCCAGCGTCCCCTCAGATGATGGCCGGATGGTTCGTTCCTCGGCATGGCCCACAAACACGAACAACATCACCCCAGGATGGCCTGCGTGACCAGACACATGCACTATGGCGCGCAGCTCAAGATCCCGGGGGGCCAGCCCCGCCTCTTCGCGGATCTCGCGCCGGGCGCCCTGGCGCGGATCCTCGCTGGGTTCGATGTGCCCCCCCAGGCCATTCAGGCGGTTGGCCCAGATGCGCTTGTCCGGCGCCCCCCGCAATAGGAGCAGCGCATCATCGCAGAGCACAAAACTCAAGCTGCGGGGCACAACGGTATAACGGTCAGTGCCGACTGTGCCCTGTTCCTCGAATTGCATTGGATCTGACATCCCCCGGGTTTCGAGCCCTCTGGTATTTGTGCTATAATCTTTACCGTTTGATCGCCAGATCAAGTTCTGCTGCAAAAGGCCCACAGGCAGGATAAAGCACACCAGGAGATCTAATCATAGCATGACCGATACACGATGCAAGCGTTGGCGTCCACGGTCCCGGACCGGTCTCCTCGCCCTTTGGATTGTGCTACTGGTACTGGCCGCTGCCCTTGCCGGATGTGACGTCGGCGAGGATGCTTCCGTTGTGCTGGCGCCCACCGCCACGCGTACGCCCCAGCCCACATTCACGCCCGCTCCCGCCGAGCCGAGTGCGCCTACAGAGACGCCAACCAGGGTTCCTCCCACGGCGATACCGTTTCGTACGCCCACGCCTGCGCCTACACCCGATCCCAACATCAGCCCGCTGACGGGGTTGGAGATTGACCCGGAATTGCTCACCCGGCGAGTCTTGGCGATCCGAGTGGGGAACGACCCCTCAATCCGACCGCAAGAAGGTTTGGGAGCCGCTGATATCGTGTACGAAGAGGTCATGGATGGCTGGTCGGTGACGCGCTTTACTGCCCTGTTTCTGGACAGTGATGCCGCGCGGGTGCGGCCCCTCCGGAGCGCACGCCTCTCCAACCTGACACTGGTGCCCCAGTATGACGCGGCACTGGTGCACACCGGGGCCAGCGATCCGATCCGCTGGATGATCTCACAGGCCACCTTTGTGGATCTGGACGAGTTCTTTCATCCCAGGCCCTATGCAATGCTGGCAGGCTATGACTGGCGCGGACGTATCTATACCTCGACCGATGCCGTGCATACCTATCTGGAATCGATCGGCAAGCAGCAGGATCGGCTGATCGAGGGGTATCAGTTCGATCCGACACCGCCCAGCGGCGAGCCTGCTCCTCTGGTTCGCATTCCCTATCCCAGATCGAGCGTGGTGCATTGGGAGTATGATCCCGCGACCGGCCAGTACCTGCGATATGTGCAGGGACGAGCGCATACCGATGCCTTGACCAACGAGCAGATCGCGGCAGACAATGTCATCATCTTTTATACCCAGCACCGCGCCACCGACATTGTCGAGGATAGCCTGGGGTCGACCGCCATCGATATTGTGATGGCCGGCTCAGGCAGGGCGGAGGTAATTCGTGATGGCGTCATGATCGAGGCGAGATGGCGGCGCACCGCTGAGGATAGCCCGATCCTGTATTGGGACAGGAACATGGATGTCATCCCGCTGCGCCCTGGCAAGACCTGGATTCAGTTGGTGCCGCCAGACTATCAGATCGCGTATGATCAGGACTGACTCAACTCGCTTCTATTTGACTTTTACGGTTCCAAGTGTAGAATGGGGCATGTAATCTGTACACAGGGAGAAGATAGCTATGCCGTCAATTGGCGTACTTGAACTGCTCATAATTTTGGTCATTGTCATTGCTGTCTTTGGCGCGGGTAAGCTCGCCAGTCTGGGCGGGGCTGTGGGTAAAGGCGTGCGGGATTTTCGTCAGAACGTAAAAGGGGATGACGAAGAGTCCAATTAGCCTGCTTCGCGTCGTCAAACAGGCTCCTCGAGCAACGATGGCAACATCTCGTAGATCGCATATCGTCACTCGGATAGTGTCGATTGTATAGAGTGCAAGCATCCTACAGGAGGAAGTATGGCTAGTCTTTTGGCCCTAGACCAGATGATCATTCTAATGGCCAGCCTGGGCGCACCAGAGCTTTTGATCATTCTGGTAATCGTTATTGTGATCTTTGGCGCAGGCAAGCTGCCGGAGATTGGTGGAGCTCTGGGCAAAGGCATTCGCGAGTTCCGCACGGCCACCAAAGAGATCGAAGAGGCCGAAAAGGATATCCAGGAAGCGGCTGACGAAGTCGAGGCAGGTCAGGAATAATTCTTCCCGACAGCCCCGCATATTAGAGACCCCGGCGTACACGCCCAAACATTGTACGCCGGGGTCTTTTTGTGCTAGCATGGCATATAGTCACATGCTAGTACAAGCAACGAGGAGACCTGCCCATGTTCATCCTGAGCGGCTTTGCTGACGAGATCTCGGCCGATCTACAAGAACAGCTTGATCTGTTGACTCAGATTGAGGTTCGCAATCTCGAGTTGCGCGGCGTGTGGAACACCGGCGTGCTCGATCTCAGCGACGAGCAGGTTCGCACTATCAAGCAGGCCCTCGATGCCCGGGGCATCGGCGTTTCGGCCATCGGCTCCCCCATCGGCAAGATTCAGATCGACGATCCCTTTGAGCCGCACCTGGAGGCGTTTCGGCGAGCGATCGCCCTGGCCGAGTATTTCGAGACGCCTTATATCCGCATGTTCTCGTTCTTTGTGCCCGAGGGGCAGGCTGATGCCCATCGCGACGAGGTCATGCGGCGCCTCGAGGCGTTACTGGAAGCCGCCCAGGGCCACCCCGTAACCCTGCTGCATGAGAACGAGCGACATATCTATGGTGATATCCCCCGCCGTTGCCGCGACCTGATGGAGACCTTTGACACGCCCCGGTTCCGCTTTACTTTTGATCCGGCCAACTTTGTGCTTTGCGATGTGCATCCCTTTACCGACGGATACGAGCTCCTGAAGGACTATATCGAGTATCTGCATATCAAGGATGCCTTGATGGAGGAGGGCCAGGTGGTGCCCGCGGGCCAGGGCGATGGGGAGATCGAGCCTCTGCTTCGCGCCCTGGTGACGCGTGGCTATGACGGATATGCCTCGCTGGAGCCGCACCTCAGCATGGCGGGCGAGTTCCGAGGCTTTTCCGGTCCCGAGCTCTTTGCGGTAGCAACCGAGGCGTTTCGAGGCCTGCTGGACAAGGTGGGCGCCGAGGAAAGGCGTGTTTAGGGGGAGCAATGGCATCAGCATCCAGGATCGTCAAAGCCGTGATCCCGGTGGCAGGCATGGGCACGCGCCTGCTGCCAGCAACAAAGTCGCAGCCCAAAGAGATGCTCCCCGTGGGGCGTCGCCCGGTAGTGCAATATGTAGCTGAAGAGATCGAGTCCGCCGGGTTAAAGCAGATTCTCTTTGTCACAGGCCGCAAAAAAACCGCCATCGAGGATCATTTCGACACAGACACCGAACTGGTGCGGCTGCTTTCCGCTGCTGACAGCCATACGTTGCTGGAAGAGCTCAACTATACCGAGACCGAAGCCACCTTTTTCTACACGCGGCAGAGCACGCCGCTGGGCCTGGCCGATGCCGTTAGCCGCGCGGAAAAGTTTGTCGGCGACGACCATTTCGTCGTTGCGCTGGGCGATTCTATCATCCGGAGTGATAGCGGGGGCGGGTTCCTTCCCCGTTTGATCGATGCGCATCGTCGATCGGGAGCAGCTTGCACCATCGCTCTAGAAGAGGTCGATCCCAGTGATACGTATCGATATGGCATTGTGCGCGTGGCTTCTGGCACCGATCAGAATGGTCCCTTTGAGATCGAGGATCTGATCGAAAAGCCCGCCATAGGTACAGCGCCCTCGAATCTGGCGATCGCGGCGCGCTATGTATTCAGCCCCGCTATATTTGAGGCGATTCGCCGTACGGCCCCCGACCGTAAGGGAGAGCTGCAGCTTACTGATTCGATTCGCTTGCTCACGCAACTGGGTCATCCCGTCTATGGCCTCTGTCTGCGCTGGGGCGAGCGCCGTTATGATATCGGCAATTTCGAGAGCTATTTTACCGCATTCATCGATTTTGCCCTGGCCGATGAAAAGTACGGCTATATGGTCAGACAATACCTGAAACGTAAGGCTCGAGAATTATAATTATGGACACGATCCGTTGCTCGGCGCCTGGGCGCTGTGGCATTATTGGTAATCCCACCGACATGTATGGTGGGGCCGTCATCTCCTGCTCGATTCCCTTTCGTGCGCATGTCTCGATTGCGCCAAACAGCGAACTGGTGCTAGAGACGGGCGGCCGCTCCTTTCTGGTACATGACGACGATGACCTGCGCCTGCGGGGGGACTATTTCGATGTGGCGCGGGCCGTGCTTGACTATTTGCACGATGATGCACTTTGTTGCCGCATCTCGTACTCGTCCGAGATTCCCATCAGTTCGGGCGTCTCCAGCTCCACCGCCCTCACCGTGGCAATCCTGTATGGGTTGCTGTGCTACAAAAAGTCGGACTATAGCCCCTACAGAGTCGCCGAGTTGGCTCGATACACCGAGCTGAACCACTTTCGGATCATCTGTGGCTACCAGGATGCTTACATGTGCACCTTTGGCGGGCTCAACTATATGGACTTTCGCGGCAAGCAGTTCTATCGGCCCGCCGCTGAAGAACTCTATGCCACCATCGAGCCGCTGGAGCGTTATGTGCCCTATCTTCCCTTGGTGCTTGCCCATACGGGCGTGGAACACTCGTCGGATGCGGTGCACAAGCCGCTCCGCGAGCGTTGGCTGGAGGGCGATCGCCAGGTGCGCGACGCCTACGAGGCCATCACCCATCTGGCGCAGGAGGGCAAAAAGGCGCTGCTCAATGCCGAGTGGGAACGGCTGGGCTATCTGATGAACCAGAACCACGCCATCCAACGGGATCTTGGGGGCTCGGGAGAGGCCAACGAGCGGCTGATCGCCGCCGCGCTGGATCGGGGCGCTCTGGGCGCCAAGTTGGCGGGTGCCGGCGGGGGCGGCACCATCATCGCCCTGCATGAGGACCCGGATTATCTGGCCGAGGCGCTCAAGGCGGCAGGGGCCGACCTGGTCTTTCGCCCGAACCCCGAGCGAGGCGTCGGGCTCGATACACCCGCAGATGTCCAGATCGTGACCCCAGAAACGCAAGAATCCCGCCCTTGACAAGGCGGGATTCGGCTTGGTGGGCAGGATAGGACTCGAACCTACGACCTCCACGATGTCAACGTGGCGCTCTAACCAACTGGGCTACCTGCCCCTAGCTAGCTCCTATTATAGGGGGTTGAC